>NZ_PGDQ01000005.1:300000-438098 GCF_003073135.1 Euzebya rosea | reverse complement strand
CCTCGAACCCCTCCTCGACCGGCCCGACGACCAACTAGCATCCATCCCCGCAGTGACCAACTGAATCAAGCGCACGGGCTTCTACACCACCCGATGGGACTCCATCCAGGCTTGCGGGAAGCGCACTAGAAAGAACGGGCCGAGCGGTAGCATCATCGTGGCAGCGGCCGCGCCGCCAGCAGTGGCGTCGACCCTTGCGAGTTCGCTGCCCGCAAGGCGATGTGGCCAACTGTCCGTTACGTGGCCCGTCGAGTCGGGCCCAACGCCGGTTACCCACACCACCAGTCGCGGGGCGACTGAAGCGCAAGCCGTACATCTATGGTGCAGGGGTGAGAGGGACCATTCCCACGTCGGTCGCCCACATGGGGGACCACCGGGCGTAGGTCCCTCTCGCCATCCCCGGCCACGCCTGTCCCCATCACCGCCCACCGGTCGCATTTTGAGCGGCGAGTCAGTCGCCGCTCTCGGTGCCGGGATCGAAGCGACCGGCGTTCGTCACGTTGCAGCGGCGTCCCCCTAGCCAGGTCACTGCCCACATCGTCCCTGACCGGCGACCGGCGACCCGGCGACCGCCGCATGCAACCCCGGACTCCTGTCACACACGTCTTGCAGACAAGGCCCGGCTGGGGCCGGCGGGACACCTCCCCAACATGGGAGGTGGTCGCCGGTGACGGTGTCGATGCGGGTCATGTCGGCCGGCAGCGGCTACCGGTACCTGCTTGATTCCGTCGCGGTGGGCGACGGCCACCGGCCCGCGCTGGACTACTTCACCGCTGCGGGCACCCCGCCGGGCCGTTGGTTGGGGGCAGGCCTGGCCCAGCTCGGCGACGCCGGCGTCCGGGCCGGCACGAGGGTGGAGGAGCCGCAACTAGCGAGGTTGTTCGGGGAAGGCCGTGATCCAGTCAGCGGGACAGCGCTCGGCCGGGCGTACCCGTCCTACACGCAAGGGTCGGGCCGGCGTGCCGTGGCCGGGTACGACCTGACGTTCTCCGCCCCCAAGTCGGTGTCGGTCCTGTGGGCCCTGTCCCCGCCGTCGGTGCAACGGAGGATATGGGAGGCCCACCACCGTGCCATCGACGACGTGCTCGGCCTCTTCGAACGGGAGGTGGCGGCCACCCGGATGGGGGCGACCGGCCCGGACGGGGCCGTGGCCCAGGTCGACGTGCACGGGGTGGCGGCGGTGGCGTTCGACCACTGGGACTCCCGCACCGGCGACCCGCAGCTGCACACCCACGTCGTGGTGTCCAACAAGGTCAGGACCGTCGCCGACGGCGCATGGCGGTCCCTTGACGGCCGCCCGGTGCACGCGGCGATGGTAGCCCTGTCGGAGCACTACAACGGCCTGATCGCCGACCACCTCACCCGGACACTCGGGGTGCAATGGGGGTTGCGTGCACGTGGTGCCGACCGCAACCCCGCGCTGGAGATCACCGGTGTCCCGCAATCCCTGCTCGACGGCTTCTCCTCACGCACCGCCGCGATCGAGCAGGCCAAGGACCAACTGATCGCCGACTACGTCACCACGCACGGTCGGCAACCCACCACAGAAGTGGTGATCCGGCTGCGCCAGCAAGCCACGCTGGCCACCCGTCCCGACAAGCAGGTCCGCTCCCTGCACGAGCTCACCACCGACTGGCTCGACCGGGCCGCGCGAATGCTCGACGACGACCCCGCCCAGTGGGCAGCCGGCCTGCTGGGGACCCCTGCAACCCCCGTGTTGTCCTCCGGCGCCCCGGATGTGGAGCAGATCGCCGCTGCGGTGCTCGAGTCGGTAGGTGACCGACGGTCGACCTGGCACCACTGGAACCTCCACGCCGAGGCCAGCCGCCGGTTGACCGATCACCGGTTCGACAGTCCCCGGGCGCGCGAGGCCGCCGTCGAGCAGGTAGTCACGCGAGCGAAGGCCGGTTCGGTCTCGATCGAACCACCTGACCTCGCCCCGGTGCCGGCGGCGTTGCGGCGGGCCGACGGCACCAGCGTGTTCCGACCCAGGCACGCCGTCCGCTTCACCTCCAGCGGGCTGCTCGCCGCGGAGGACCGACTGCTCCGGCTGTCTCGCGACACCAGCGGACCCGCCAGCCCCGACCATGTCGCATCCACGGTCGTGCAACTCCCCTACCGGCACGGCCACACACCCGGGAACGACCAGGCCGACGCAGTTGTTACGATCGCCCGGTCCGGCCGGAGGGTGGACCTGCTCGTCGGGCCGGCGGGCACCGGCAAGACCACCACGCTGGCCGCCCTCCGCAGGGTGTGGGAAACCAGCTTCGGCCCGGGCAGCGTGGTCGGACTCGCACCCTCCGCGGCAGCCGCACGGGTGCTCGCCGACGAGCTCGGCATCCCAACGGAGAACACCGCCAAGTGGCTCCACGACCACCGGAACGGACGCGCCACACATGGGCCCGGGCAGCTGGTCATCATCGACGAGGCCACCCTCGCCGGCACCCACACCATCGATGCGCTCGCCACACACGCGGCCACCGTCGACGCGAAGGTCCTGCTCGTCGGTGACCCAGCCCAGCTCGCCGCCGTCCAGGCCGGCGGCGCGTTCAGCCTCCTCGCCACCGACCGGCCCGACCACCCCACCCTCACCGAGGTCCGACGGTTCACCACCCCCTGGGAAGCCGACGCCTCGCTGCAGCTGCGTCGCGGCGACAGCGCCTGCCTGCACACCTATGCAGCGAACGGTCGGGTCCATGACGGGCCGACCGAGACGATGGTCGACACCGCCTACACCGCCTGGCACGCCGACACGCGGAACGGCCGGCACAGCCTGCTCATCGCCCCGACCCGTCAGCTCGTGACCGACCTCAACGGCCGGGCGCGGACCGACCTGATCGCCACCGGCCACGTCACCCCCCTACGCGAAGTGCCACTGCGCGATGGCACGCGCGCCTCGACTGGCGACCGGATCGTCACCCGCCGCAACGACCGGCGACTGCGGGCCGGCCGACGGTGGATCCGCAACGGCGATCACTGGACGGTGACCGCCACCCACGACGACGGCAGCCTCACCGCTACCGCGCCCGGCGGCGGGCCGAGAGTCACGCTCCCCGCCGACTACGTCGCCGAGCACGTCGACCTCGGCTACGCGACCACCACCCACCGCGCGCAGGGCTCGACGGTCGACACCGCCCACACCATCGTCACCGACTCCCTCACCCGCGAACAGCTCTACGTCGCCATGAGCAGGGGCCGGCACGTCAACACCGCCCATGTCTGTACCGACACCCCCGACGCGGAACCCCACAGCCGACACCGGAGGACCGCAACGGATGTCCTCGTTGCGGTCCTCGCCCGGACCGGGGCAGAGGAGTCCGCCCACGCCCGGATCCGCCAAGCCCAGGACCGCGCGGGCTCCGTCGCCACGCTCGCCGCGGAATACGAGACCATCGCGGCCGCCGCCCAGCACCACCGCTGGACACGGCTGCTGGAGACGAACCTTCCCGACCCCCTCGCCCGGCGTGTTGTCCGGTCACTCGCGTTCGGCCCGCTCGCCGCCGCACTCCGGATGGCCGACGCACACGGCCGGACCCCCGAACAGGTCCTGCCTGACCTTCTCGCCCGGGCTGGGCTGAGTGGTGCGCGGGACCCGGCCGCAGTGCTGCGGCACCGGGTCCTGTCCCACCTCCGATCGGTCGGCCCGACAGGCACGCCCAAGCTCGTCGCCGGGTTCCTCCCCGAAGCCACCGGGCCCATGGACCCGACCATGGTCGCGGCGCTGGACACCCGCCGGGCACTGATCCTGATGCGGGCCAAGGAACTGGTCCGTACCGCCATCGCCGACCGGCAGCCGTGGATCGTCAGTCTCGGCCCGCCCCCGCCCGACCGCGACCGGCGTCGCGCCTGGACGAGGGCACTGGTCACCATCGCCGCCTACCGCGACCGCCACCACATCCGCGCCGACACTCCCCTCGGGACCACGAGGCCATCCCTGCCCGACCACGCGCTCGCCGCCGCGGCACTCCACCGCGCCAGAACGCTCGCGCCCCGTCCGGTCACGGCGGTTCACCGGGATCCACGGGCACCCGATCGGGCCCATGGCGCCCCTGGGATGTAGTAGTCCCGCGCTGTCGTGCCGAGTCATTCAGCGCGATGGCAACGGCGGGCGCTCGGGTCAGCACGTCCAGCCATTCAGTGGAAGCGGGGATCTGTGTCCGCCGTCCTGACTGATGTCGCCGGTCAGCTCCCCGGGGGACCCGGGGGGTAGGTGTGGGTGTTCGGCCCGCTGATCAGGCAGGGACGCCGTTCGGTGCTGCCGACGGTGTCCTGCACGATGGACCCATCGGCGAGGAGGAGCACCCGGCACGCCGATCCGAACGCCAGGTCGTACCCGAAGAAGACGAAGTCGATGGGATGATCGGCATAGGCCTCCACCACCGCATCCACGCCGGTGGGGGTACCTCCCTCGATCGTGAAGGACTGCCACTGTCCCTGGATGGAAGATTCGACGTCGTCGGTGTGGCAGTGCATCGCGATGGGCGGGGCATGATCGGCGATCTCATATCCTTGGCACTGTCCGGTGTTGAACCCGGGCAGGTCGTCATCGAACCAGCCGACGCGCCGCGTGATGCCCACCAGACTCGGCGCCTCCCGTCCACCGGGGGTGACATCCGTGACCTCCACCGACACGCCACCGCGGATCGCAGTACGGACGGCGGTGTTGGGCGGTGGCCAGTCCTCCTCGAAGTACGACCCGACGGCAACGGCGACGTCGGCGACGACCTCCACCTCGTACAACCAGCCGTGGGTGCTGTCGAGCTCGAATGTCCACGTACGCACCAACGCCGGACCGTACTCGAGTGCGACCTTCTCGGGGTCGGGAGTAGGCGTTGCCGTCGGGGTCGGGGTCGGCGTGACGTCCGTGACCGGCGCGACCGATGCCGGTTGCCGGTTGAGGTCGATCGGGCCGTCGCCGAGGAGGCCGTCCTCGGGTTCGTCGTCGCCACCACCCAGGCTGAGCACGGCAAACAGCACAAGGACCGCCGCCACGGCGGCGCCAACAGCGAATCCACGCCGCCTGCCCCTTCTGGGCAGAACCGGCGTCGGGGCGACCGAGGGGCCGGCCCACGTCCGGCAGGCCCCGACGATGGGGGCCAGCCAGGCGTCGGGGTCGGGTGGTCTGGAATCGGGGTCCTCGGCCAGCCCGGCTGTGATGGCCCGTACGACGTCCGCCGGGACGCCACGTGCGAGGAGATCCTGTCGGGCGCGGTCCTGGTCCACGGGGGCCGCCCCGCTGATCAGCCAGGTCAGGACCGCTGAGGCCGCCCACAGATCCGATCGCACGTCCACGAGCCCGCCGACGCGCCGTTGCTCTGGAGGCTGGAAACCGTCGGTGCCACCCGCGGCCGTGATCCCGGTCGACCGGGCCAAGTCCTTGCAGAACCCGAGGTCGGTGACGGCCAGCCGCTCCCCCGGTCCGACCACGAGCGAATCCGGATCCACCGGCACCGCGGGTGGTGCGGTGGTCAGCAACAGGTTCGAGGGCGTCAGGTCCCGGTGCACCACCCCGGCAGTCGACATCGCCCCGATGGCCGCGGCGAGCGGTCTGGCTACCGCCGTGACGTCGGCCGCGCCAGCCGTCCAACCCTCCTGCCACAGCTCGTCAACGCGTTCGCGGACCGTTCCTCGGTCGCACAGCTCGAGGACCAGGAATGGCCGTCCGTCGTCGCCCTCTGCCAGGTCATGGGCCCGAACGACATGAGGTGAGCCGATCCGGCGCAGCACCTGCCCCTCGGCCACGAACCGGTCGCGCATATCGGGGTCGGCGGCACGGTTCTCGGCCAGGATCTTGACCGCAACCGGATCGTCGAGCTGCTCGTCGAAGCCGCGGTGAACCGTCGCGAAAGCCCCCGAGCCGAGCACACCGTCCAGCCGGTACCGGCCCAGCAGTCTGGTGGTCACTGCGCAGACTCCTCGAGTCGACGACCGATCATGTCCCGACCGCGGGACACACGCGTCCGCACCGTTGCAGGCTTGAGGTCGAGCAGCGCAGCGATCTCGTCGTAGTCCAACTGGTCGACATCGCGCATGATCACCGGGCGCCGGTAGCGCTCGGGCAGGTCGTCGAGCATCGCTTGGACATCACGGCGTTCCGCGATCATCGACGACACTCGCCGCTGGTCGGCGGCGAGACGCTCAGGGATCTCCTCGGTGGGTCGCTGGCGTCGGAGGGCGTCGATCGCCCGGTTGCGGGCGACTGTGTACAGCCAGGTGGAGAACCGGCTCCGACCGTCCCACGACCCGACCCGTTCCGCCACGACCACCACGACGTCCTGACAGACATCCTCCACCATCTCGGCATTGACGACGACACGCCGCACGGCAGTGCGAACGAGGCCGAGCCGGTCGATGAGTTCGAGAGTCCGATCGAGCGCCGCACGGTCGCCGGCGGCAGCAAGGACGGCGACCCGCTCGAGCTCCGCCCGCAGGTCGAAGCCGTCGCGTGGTGCGCCGCCGCGGATCATGACCGGTCGAGTCCCACTACACCGGCTGCGGGACGTCGCTGAACTTCACGCACGTGATGAGGTTCGACTCGAATCGTTCGGTGAGGCTCATCGTGACCCGCCGCCCCTCTTCCCAAGTCAGTTCGACGTCATGCACGCTCTCGGTGTCCTCGATGAACAGCCTCCCCACCGCCTCTCCCATCGAGCCCTCGAACCCGTAGTAGTCCAGGGACTCCCGGCCCTCCTCGCGCACGACGACGACCGTCACGTCACCGTTGTCCTGCCACTCACCCTCGAAGAGTTGCCCGTCGGTCAAGGGGCCGCCACGGGCCCGGAAGAACCCCTCGGGATGCACCGCAACCGTGGCCTCCACGACATCCAGGGAGTGGGACACGACCTCGTCGGGATGGGCAAGATGGGGGAACGAGTCGATCGTGCCATCGAGTTCGAAGGCCCCGTCGAACGGCGCAGGAAGGGAGTCGAGCTCGGCCACGTCACCCTGGTGCTCGTCCACCTCTTCAGCGCGGCACGACCACGTGCCTGCCGCCATCTCCGCAAGCGACGGTCGAAATCCGCACGCAACCGCCACGACGGCCATCACCCCCGCGATCCCCGCCCGAACCGGATGCCGAGAACTGCTCATCATCTTCTCCCTCAACGCTAGACCATTAACGGCCGGTTGGACGCGACAGGTTGTCCATCTGTGTCACCGCATTGCAGAAGTCGGCGGAACCCTGCAATCACGGTTCCGACCCCCCCTCAGGCGACTCGATGTCGCGGCTGCGCTCGACTTCGAGGGTCATCGCGCCTCACGCTGGACGACGGTCCCACGGCGCTAGGCGCTGCAAGGAGGACAAGCCAGGTGAGGTTTCGGCCGGATACAAAGTGGGACGAGATGTGTACGAGGAAGACGACCATCCACGGCTGGTGCGGGGTTCCAGCGATGAACAACAGGTCGGGCAGCATCGCCACCACCTGCCACACAGGATCGGCAGCAGCGGGATGGACACCGGGGCGTCGCGTCCGCAGGGTCCGGGACGGTCGAGGCGCTCATGAAGATCGTGCCGATCGCGATCGGAAGCACGAAGCCGATCGGCGCCAAGAAGCACGCGGCGAGTGGTACGGCGGCCGAGTTGTAGCCGGCAGCCACCACAGCTTCTGATCATCTTGCGGTAGGACGCGGCTGAGAGCTCGCCAATACCGACCACGACACGGGGGCCGTCTGATGCGAGACGAGTCCGGCGGACTCGATGGCGACCGGCATTTGACGGCCAGCGCGAACAGCAGCGCGGGTCGCTCCTCCGTCCTGGTAGCCGGACCGAGGCCGCCGTCGCGATCGCCGAAGTGGCGGCCGTCGAGGTCGCGGGCCGGCAAGGGTCTGACGTGTGGGAGCCCTCCACGCCCCTTGCGTCAGGTCAACACGGATCTCCTACCCCGTCGAGGTCGGCGAGGGCCATCCGGACGAGCTGTTCCTCGGTAGGTCTGTCCATGCCGTCGACGTGGAACCGGCCAACGGTCAGGTGGGCTTGCGTCCGGGTGTGGTGCCCTCGGCGAGGTAGACGGCCCCGGCGTGGCTCGTGGTGATGGTGGCGTCACTGAGGTGTTGACGGATGCTGGTCCACGGGGCGATGTCCCGGTAGGCCGGCGTCACGCCGAAGGGTCGGTTGAGCAGCGATCCGAGTCGGACGGCCCACTCCGGCCACCCCGCGGGCTCGCGGAGCCCGACCGAGGCAATCCGGACCCCCGGCGCGAGGTGCTCGACCAACCGCCGGATGGCCTCGTCGTGGTCGGGGACCATCTCCAGGGCGAACGCAGCGATGACTGCTGTGGTGTCGGCGGGCGGAACGTACGTGCGAAGGTCGGCATGCACAAACTCGACGCCCGAATGTGCGGCTTCCTCGACGCGTCGGCGTGCCCGGTCGAGCATGCGCTCCGACAGGTCGACGCCGATGACCCTACCGTCGGAGCCGACGCGGTCGGCGAGATGAGGCAGGTTCCACCCGGTCCCTGTGCCGAGGTCGACCACGGTGTCCCCGGGCTGCAACCCAAGCGCGTCGATCGCCTGCCGCTGCAGCCTCCGCCCGTCGATCAAGTCGTAGGGCGCAGCGAGCCGGTCATAGACACCAGCGAGCCGGTCGTAGAGTCGCTGCACCCCGTCGGCATCTCTGATGCCGGACGACCTGGTGCCCAGCCGGGCCAGTCCGCCGAGTGCCCCGGCCGCGCTCCACAGGCGCCGGCTCATGTCACAGCCATTTCGGTGGCGCATGAGGCGGTGTCGTCGATGGCCAGCACGACATCGAGGAGGTCGCCGAGGGCGTGGGCCAGGTTCCCGTCCACCAACTCGTAGCGCACCCGGCGTCCCTCGTAGGTGGCCACCACCAGGCCGCACCCTCGCAGGCAGGCCAAGTGGTTGCTGACCACCTGTGGTGAGACCTCCAGGGCTGCGGCGAGCTGCGCCGGATAGCCCGGGCCGGCAAGGAGTGCCATCAGGAGCCGACAGCGGGTCCGGTCGGACAGCGCGCGGCCGAGGGTAGCCATCGCGTCGAGTCGTGATGTTGCGTGAAACTTCATGATGATCGCAACTATACAGATCGTGCTGTACAGTCAATGCTCATGTCCGAACTGTTGCTCGTCCTCGGCTACGCGTTGTTGCCCGCAGCCGGCAATGCTGCCGGCGGGCTGCTGGCCGAGGTGACCCACCCGTCGTCCCGGTCTTTGTCGATTGCGCTGCACCTGGCCGCCGGCATCGTGCTGGCGGTCGTCGGGGTCGAGTTGACCCCCCGTGTGCTCGACACCGACATGCCGTGGGTGCCACTGCTTGCGTTCGTTGCCGGCGGTGGGGCGTTCCTCGCTCTCGAGCGTGTCGTGGAGGCCCTGGAGTGCCGCATGCAGGACGGGCAGGGTGGACTGGCGGTGTACGCGGGCGTGTCGATCGACCTGCTGAGCGACGGAATCCTCATCGGCACGGGTTCGGTGATCGACCCGGCACTCGGGCTTTTGCTCGCGCTCGGACAGGTCCCTGCCGACCTCCCGGAGGGATTCGCGGCCGCCGCGACGCTGCGCGAGCGAGGTGTCCCTCGAGCACGACGGTTGTGGCTCTCTGCTGCCTTCGCCTTGCCGGTGCTGTTCGGCGCCGCAGTCGGGTACCTGGCCCTACGCAACGCGCCGGAGATCCTGACGCTGTCGGTGCTCGCGACAACAGGGGCCGTTCTGCTCGCGGTCGCGGTCGAGGAGGTCGTTGGTGAGGCCCACGAGCATCCGCACGGCCGAGCCGACATCTGGGCGCTGGTCATCGGCTTTGCGCTGTTCACCGGCACCGCACTGCTGCTCGGTGACTGACACCCGCTTGAACCACGAGCGCGGGGCGGGTCATGGTCGGCACAAGGCAGCTGCGATCGGGTACGGGTCGGTCGGGCCTCGTCCTCCGGGGTGGACCTGCCAGTGCAGGTGGGGCGGCGTGCCGCGGGCGTTCCCGGACGTGCCGGCCCCACCGACGGTCTGGCCGGCGGCAACGGTCTGGCCGCTGGTCACGGCCACGCTGTCGAGGTGGGCGTAGTAGTAGCGGTTGCCGGCGGTGTCGTACAGGTTCACCGTCAGCCCGCCGAGGCCGTTGGAGCCCACGCGGACCGTGCCGGCCGCGGCGGCGAGGACGGGCATGCCGCGAGCGGCGAACATGTCGACGCCTTGGTGGCTGCGCCCGCCGGATCGGGGGGCTCCCCATGACGGGCTGAATCCGTTCGGCAGTCCGAGGGGGCAGGCCATGACCGGGGGTGGGGTCCAGCCGGCGCCACCACTGACCTGAGTCGCCGCCGCCTCAAGGTCCGCGGCCTCAGCCTCCCGCTCCTGTGCTGCCTGCACGATCTCTCGAGCGCCATCGACCTCCCGCAGCGCGATCTCCAGCTGTTCGTCGAGTCCCGCCCTCGCCAGTTCGAGGTCGTCCTGCGACGTCGCGGTGCCCGCGGTGATCAGCTCGTGCTGGCGGCGCTCGTCTGCCAGGAGGGTGCTTGTGGATTCGGCCCGCGCAGCTCGATCCGCAAGCAGATCCGGCAGTCGGTCGGCGAGGGCGGTGAGGTGCAAGGCGCTGGAGGCGTCCGACGCGCGCCGCCACGCCTGGAACACCCACAGCTGCGCGAGGGGCGGGGTCATGGACCGCCTCCGAACGGCGGCACGGACGGCTTCCTCAGCCTCGGCGTGGCGTTCCTGCGCATCCTGAACCGCGGCATCGGTCCGGCCGACCTCATCTGCAAGTCTCGTGGCATGCGCAGCGAGCGACTCGTAGGTCTCGGCCAGCCGGTCGAGACGTGTCTGCACCGCGGCCAGGCGCCGCTCGGCTGCGCCGAGCTCGGCTTCGGCGTCGGCGGTCTCATCGACCGTCGTCGCTCCCACCAATGTCAAGGCCAGCGCGACCGTGGCTGCCGCCCTGCGGATGGCGGTCACGTCGAACCGCTCTCCGGGGCGTCGGCGTCACCGGGATGTGGTTCGAGCTGCGCTGTGCCGCTGCGGTCCCGACGCACGGCGTTCGCCACCAGTCCGATGACGAGGCCGGCCATGCCGAGGACCACGACCACGAACACGATCGTGGCACCCCCGCGTCTGCCTCTCGCGGCCCCGGTGACCGTGGCCAGGATCAGCGTCGACGCTGCGGGTCCGCTCATCGGTTCTCGGTCCCGTCCGCACGTGGCGTCGCGTCCGTCCCAGGGACGTCCGGGTCCTCTGCCGCGTAGACGTCGACGAACGTGTCGAGCGCCGCCAGGTCCAGCGCATCGCATCGCTGCATCACGCCCCATGCAGCAAAGACGACTGCCTTCTGGCCGAGCGCCGGATAGGGCGTGACCGCGACCCGTGTGGAGTACCGATCGGTCACGTGCTGCTCCAGCGCCGTCTGATCCGGACCGGACAGACCGTCGTGGCTGACGACGACCGCACCCACCTCCAGCACGCTGACCTGCTGAGGTTCACTCAGCGTTGCGATGGTGATCGGGATCGCCCCCGACGCATGCCACCCGGACGTCGGCGGTGTGGAGCTGTAGGGCAGCGGGGGAGGCGTGTCACCCAGCAGATGGCTGCCGAACTGCAACTGCGGGAACTCCGGTTCCGCACACGCCGCCGTGGCTGATGGGGTTCGATCCTGTGCCTCCGGCGTTGAACATGCCGCCAGCAGCACCATCGCGATGCAGACCACGATCCGTGCGCGACGGGTCATACGAGCTGCTCGGCAAGGGCCATGATCTCCTCGGGCAGTACCGTGAGGGGGCCGTCGAGGCGACCCACGACGGTGCCGTCGGCACCGACGCCGAACAGCCAGGGTTCGGAGGGCAGGTTCCAGTCGGTCACCTGCTCCGCCAGGGTGACGCCGCCATCGACGAAGACCTCCAGGTGCACCCACGCAACGCGATCGTCGTCGCCTCGGGCCGTTCGGACCGACTCCACGACCTCGACAGTCGGCCCGCAGATCGCCGTCTCGCAGAAGCCCGGCGTGGCGATGCTCAGCATGACCGGGCGGCCGTCCGCGATCAGCGAATCGAAGCTGTTCTTGTGCATCCCGCACGGCGGGTAGAGCGTGCAGAGTCGCTCGAAGCCGAGGAGATCCTCCGTGGTCGGGGTCGCCACGACCGGGGCAGTGTCACCTGCCGCCGGCACGGTGGCGGTCTCGGGGTCCGCGACTCGGAGCGCGGTCTGGCCCGCTGCGCCGTCCGACGTGACTGCCGCCAGCGGAATCGCGCCGGCCACCGGCAGGTCCAGCCGGACGACGTACAGCCCGAGTGGCTGGTTGGGGATCTCGCGGAACTGTGCCGGCACCGGTCCGACCGCGGGTTCGCCCTCCCGGGTGCGCGTCCACACCTCGACGTCGGCGCCGATGACCGGCGTGTTGTCGGCGCCGACCAGACCGAAGGCGAACAGCTGGGTCGGCCCGGTGAGCGTCTCGAAGCTGGCGTTGATGACCTGGAGGTCCCCAGTACGCGACGGCGCAACCTCGTTCACCAAGTCGCTTGGACCGGTTGCAGGTGCGGTCGACGTCCTTGCGGTCGGCTGGACGGCTGCGTCTTCCTTCTCAGTGAGTGCGCTGCAGCCGGCCAGCACGGCCGCGATCGCGGTGCCTGACGTTGCGAGGAAGGTTCGTCTGTCGAGCATCACTGGTCTCCGTGTTCGTTCAGGGGGCGATACGTTGGGTCACGGCGTCCACGGCCGCGTCGGGGAGTGCTGCTGGACCACCGATCCCGTGGACGGCGCCTATCTGCACCGCGTTGTCGCTGACCCAGTCCAGCACCGCCGCAGAGCTCGAGGGCGCGCCCATGAGCAGCAGGACCGAGCCGACCGCGTACATCGCCGGGCCGGCGGCGAGCGCGTCCGGGAAGTTGTCGGCGGTCGCCAGGTGCAGCACGGACGCGGAGGCGTCGTCCACTTCAGCCAGAACCACGTCGGTGACGGCCAGCGCCGTCGTCAACCGTTCCGGTCCGGCGAGTCGTCGGACCGATGCGCCGCCGGCGGTGAGGTCATCGACGACTGCCTCGCTGATAACCGCCGTACCACCGATCACGTCGACGGTCTCGGTATCGTCGAGCGTCTGCACGACCGCTTCGGACAAGCTGTCACGCTGGGTCAGCAGGACCGGGGCGAAGGTGTAGGCCGCCAGCGTGCTGCCCATGAGCGCGTCGGGCCATCCGCGTGCCGCCTCGGCACTCAGCGGCGTGACCACCGCGGCGTCGCGCCTGCCCCCCGCTGTCCGGACGGCCGCAGCGACGGCAACCGACAGGGTGATCGGATCGGCATCGTCGATGATCTCCGGCTGCGTTCCCGTCGCCTCGCCCAGATCAGTGGCGACGGTCGGGGTCACCGTGCCGATGATCGTGACTCGCTCAGCGTCCAAGCGCTCGATCTCCTCGATGACCGCCTCGGGCACGGGACCATCCGGCGGAACGAGCAGGACCGGCGCGTGGTCGATCGCCGCGAGTGGCGCGGCGAGGAGGGCCGGGATGTAGTCGTCGGATGGCGCGACGACGACGTGATCGGCGCTGTTGTGCCCCGAGCGTGACAACGCCACCGCCGTCCCGATCCGATCCGCGCCTGCCTCTCGGATGATCCCCGACTCCACCTCTGCGCCCTGAGCGGTGGTGCGGCCGGCCTGCTCCGCAGCCACAAGCGAGGAATACGGGTTGACCTTGCCCGTCGACCCCCAGTCGTGATCGTTCCAGATCTCGAAGTGCAGCTGGTCGACACCGCACGTCGCGTTGCCGGAGGACCCGATGTAGCCAATGTGCTCGCCCTGCGCGACACGGACACCCGTGAGCGTCCCGCGTGCCCGCAGCTCCTGGACCAGCCTCGGGCTGAACGCGCTGCCGACTCCGCCCAGCCCGTCACATCCGTCCGGCCGGCCCGGTGTGTCGTTGTTCAGGTGCACGTAGAAGTAGCCGCGTCCATCGTCGCCGGCGACCGCAAGGTAGTACGACGAGCACGGTTCGTCCGCAACGCAGTCCTCGCCACGTGCCTTGATGATCTCACCCGCTTGCGCCGCCAGGACCTCATGCATCTGTGGCGCGAGCACGTCGGTGCCCTCGTGGGTCCGGTCCTCGCCCCGGGGCGCACCCCAGGTGTCGTCATAGCTGGTCACGGGCATTGCGACCGGAAACCAGAGGGACACCTCCTGCGCCGAGATCGGCGGCGCGACCAATGATGAAATCAGCACCGCGACGACGATCAGCCCGCCTCGTCCCCTCATGCCGACTTCGCCACACCGAGGTCGTCATCCACAAGACCCTCCTCGTCGAAATCCGGCAGCAATGCCCGCGTGCCCAGGATCGTCGCGGCCCCGAGCGGGACGATCTGCGCGACGCTGGCAGCGATGATCGCCCGGGTCAGCCACCCCGGGAACAGGCTGGCCGTCTGCGAGGCGCCCAACACCGAAAAGTACAGTAGCCCTTGGCCGATGAAGATGGCCCCCACGGCCACACCCAGCGCAGTGAATCCGCCCTCTCGGGACTGAATCGCTTTGACGCAGCCGAACACAGCGACGGCGATGAAGAAGAGCGTCTGAATCGCAGAAACCGCACTCTCGCTCAATGGCAACGGGGTGGCGAAGAGGTCGTCAATCAGGTGCACCACGTTGGCCAAGGCGATCACCAGGCCGATCCATCCTGCGACCCGAGACAATCCTGTCCATGTGAAGGCCTCGCGGTCCGGTTCAGTACGCCGGATGGCGACGAGGATGGGGACGGTCAGCAGGACGAGGGCTGGGAGCAGCCACAGCCACGGTGAATCGCCGGGAACCCAGGTCAGGTCGCCAACCACCTCGAACATCTCACCACCGATGGCGATGGGAACAGTCCACGTGTTGACCAGCTGCACCGTGCCCGGGTTGGCTGCGACAGCTGGCGGATCAGCTTGCGCCATCCAATGGATGCGGTGGTCGTGCCAGGCGTACGACGAACCCGTGCTGATCTGCTCCCAGTCGGGCTCAGCATCGAGATCGAGACCCGTGGGGGGGACCGACTGGCCGAACCGATCCTCGTTCAGATAGGTGGCAGTGCTGTTGAGATTGCGGAACACGCCGTCGGGGCCGACCCGCAGGTACGGCTCGCCGGTGTACCCAGGTACAGTGACTTCCGCGCCCGAGTCATTTCGCAGCTCAAGATATTCGTCACCGTTGAGCACACGCCACGACAACCCGTCGACATCAGGTCGAGCCGTGATGGTCGACGCGAAGTTGGTCGAATCCGACCCCCGCCCATGGGCCAGCGCTGGAGGCGTGGTCAGGGCGAAGATGGGCAACCCCAGCAGCAGAACAGTCAGTACGCGTCTCATCAACATTCCTTCAAGTCCCAGTCTCATCGGATGGTCACTGTCGCCGTTGCACGCCGGAGTTCGCCGTCCAGGTCGACCTCGACCGCCATGAGGTAGTCCCCGGCGCTGGGGATGGTCTGATCGAGGACCGTGTAGTGGCCCGGCCCGGAGACGAAGAGATCGACGGGTAGGTCGGCGGCACCGGTCAGACTGAGTCGGGCACCGTCGACCGGGCGAGGCTGACCGTTGGCACCCAAGATGTACAGATGCAGGACGTTGCTGCCGGGCTGGGCCGGGTCGATCGTGAGGTTGACGGTGGCCTCGTCGGTCAGCTGTGCGGCGATGAACTCCACGCGCGCCGCTGCCTCGGCCTCGGCGGGGATGCTGGACGCCAGTCCGCCGGCCACACCAAGCGCCACAACCATCACCGCGAGCTCCGTGAGTCCCAACCGCCAGAGCATCCGTCCGCCGGCCGCCGAGCTTGCTCCCCGTTGGACCGCCCGCCTCAGTTCGGGAATGGCCCGCGTCCGGTTCAGCAACCCAAGTCCGGCGATCCCACCGAACAGCGCCGTCTTGGCGATGACCAGGCGGCCGTAGTCGGTGCCGGCCAGCTGCGACAGCTCGCCGATGTGCAGCAGCGCGGTGACCACCCCGCTCGTCAACACCGCCCACACCGCGACGCCGGCCAGCCGACTGAACCGAATCACCGGCTCCAACCCACCGCTCATGTCACGAGCGCCGCGACCGACGACGCCGAGGGTCACCGCAAGGCCGCCGACCCACACGGCAGCGGCGACGACGTGCGTCCAGTCGCTAACGATGGCGACCGGAACGGGACTGGTGGTTCCTGCATGGCCCCACACGCCCGGCAGCGCCGCAGCCGTTACGCCCAACGCGGCAGCCGCCCACGGCCCACGACGACCCATCCGCGAGGCGGACAGCATCGCGATCCCCAGACCGATCGCCGCTTGGATGAGCACCAGACGCCCGAACCGCGTGCCTGCGAAACGCCCGACGAGTTCGCCACCCAGGGCGGCCGGCAGCGGTTCGGCAGCAGCCGAGGACAACCCGAACAGGAACACCATCACCGCGGCCACGGCGAGCGCAACGCCACCTGAGGCTGTCACGCGTTCCATGAGCCTGTGACGACCGGCAACCCCCGGTCTTTCGTCAGTGAACAGCCACAGCCTGCCCACGAGCCCGGCTGCGATCACGACGAGCGCGACGTAGTCCAGGATCCGGAACATCAGGAGGCCGACGTCGGTCCCGGGGCCGGCATCCTCGAGCTCGATGCTCTGCGGGTCCACAGCCGGACTCTCGCCAAGCGTCGTCGGGTCGAGCGTCGGGAGGACCGCAAGCTCTTCGTCTGTCGCGTCCTCCGCCCCCGGCGACGGCAACGCCGGCGGGTCTGTCGGCCCCGTGGGAACAGCGGTCTCGACCTCCGTCGTGGCATCCGCGGGCGTCGACTCGCTTGGTTCGGGGGCAGGTGTTCCCGCCAGTTGCGCGACTGGTTCGACGGTGAACGTGAGACGGGACTCCACCGGGTGCCCGTCCACCCCGATCACGCGGAAGAGCACCGTATACGTGCCACCGTCGGCGATCGGCATCATGGGTACGACGATTTCCGGCCCCTCGATCCGGGCCGCGCGCGCATCGACCCGGGTGCCTGCGGGATCGAAGACCTGGACGTCGGAGAAGGACTCCTCGACCGGTTCGCTGTACGTCAGCAGGACCTGATCGGGAGCCTCCGCGAGCGTTTCCCCGGCAGCCGGCTGGGTGGCGACCAGCCGCGCGTGAGCCATCGCCGGTGCCGCCAACAGCACGGACAGCCCGGTCAGCACCAACACCGCAACGGCAGTGACCACGGACAGCCGCGATCGACCGCAACACAAGAACTCCACAACGCAACCCACCTCGACCCTCAGGGGCCGATCGACGATTCACCGACGCAGCGCAGGTCCGGGAAACCGGCCTGCGCGTCAGGTCGTCAGCGGCGGAGCCCTCCCCAACGCAGACGAAGCCCACAGACGAGCCCTCCACGTCGCGGTCGCGGGCGAGAACCCATGGTGCAGGGCCACGCGCGGCCGATCGAACCCAGCACGCGGTAGCGCCTCCCAGATCGCGACGCCGACCGTTGCGATCAGCGCCGCACCACTGCACGCCACCAGCACGCCGATTGGAGCCAAGAAAAGCCACGGATCGTGGAACAGGTGCCACCCGAAGCCGTCGACCATGACCGTCTCAGCTGCCGAATAGGACGCGAGCCACGCTGTCCGACGGGCCAGCACGGCCGCCCCACCCAAACGTGAGCGAAACGCCGTCTGTCTGCACGCGACGGCGACCATGACGACGAAGGCGAGCACGGTCATGGGCAGATGCACAGCATGCGCACCCACGGCAGAATCGCTCGGTAAACCGTGCACGATCGCACCGACCGCCGCGTGGGACAACACCACGCTGGCGATCTCGACTGCACCTCGGCGCGCGAACGACATGGACCTGACCGACCTTACCTTCGCACCAGCGTCTTGGACGCATCCCGACCGGATCGCCCGGACAACTCGCGCCGCCGTGCGTTCGGGTGAGTCATGGTGGCGACATGTCGGTGTGGTCGCCTTTCTCCTGTCGGGCTTCCTCCTCGTGTCCTGCTGGATCATGACTTGGCTGCTGGCTGATCGCCTACCGAGTGGTGGGGGCGTGGCGACTGGCATCGGATTCCCGGGCTCCGTGGCGTGCGAAGGCGGCGGTTGGCGTCGCCGGACTGTTCGCCCACGTCCGCATCGACCCATCCTGACTTCCTTCCCGTGATCGGTGCACGGGTCGACGTCGTGGCAGTGGCGCCGGCGCTACGGTGTGAAATGCGCTCGCTCGCGATGCAGAAGTGGTGCGAGGTTCTGGTCGGGGATGCTGCCCCTTGCAATGGGCCTGCCACGACAGATGGGACGTCGGTGGGTCTCGCGGACCCAGTCTCACGTATTCCTGATCAGTTGGTTCACCGCCTCGAGGAGCGCGGTACCGATGCCACTCAGAGTCTCTCTCTGTCCCGAATCGGTCCTTCGCCCCGTCGGCGCACTGCTCGAGGCGGTGAACAACGAACTCGTCTTCACACGCGGCGCTTCGGGACCGCCGCCAGCAGATCCGTCCCGCTGCAAAGGCCAACGGCTGCGCTACGTGGGTGTCGAGGCATCCTGCGCCTCGCGCTGGACGATGGCCGCCGCGGCGCTCGTCGCCGCAACGAGGCCCAGCCAGGTGAGGTTTCGGCCGGGCACGAAGTGAGACGAGACGTGTCCGAGGAATACGTCCATCCACGGCTGGTGCGGGATCCCACCGATGAACAACAGGTCGGGCAGCATCGCCACCACGTGCCAGAACAGGATCTGCAGCAGCGGACTGCTCGCAGGACGTCGCGTCCGCAGGGTCCGGGCCGTCATCAGGGACAGTGCCGCGAGTGCACCGACCAGCAGATGGGTGAACCAGTGGAACGCGGCATCGTGACCGGTGTAGGTGGCGTAGAGCGCGGCCTCCGACGCCAGCACCACAACGATCTGTGCCCGTGTGCTCAAGCGTTCCTCACCGCCTCGATCATGGTGTTGATCTCGTCCACCAGGTGCGCCATGTCCGGGTCCAGCGTCCTGTACCGCAGGAGACCATCGGCATCGACGATCGCGTAGCCGACCGGGAAGCCCCCGTCGCGGGGCGTTCGCATCCCGACCTCTCGCGCCAGTCCCCAGGGGTCCGCGACACCCTTCAACCCGGGGCAGCCAGCGCGACCCGCCGCACCCTCGGGTGCCCCGATCGCGAGCACCACGGCGGCACGGGCGATCTCGAGCGCGTCCAGCCACGAGCAGGGCGGCTGGCTCTCACGCGCGAAGACGAACAGGGTCGGCCCGCCGTGGTCCTCCAAGTCGGGAAGGATCGGGGCTGGGGCCGGCAGCGAATCGAGGTCGAGGAGGCCGGGCCGCTGGTGCGCCGGGTCGGGATCGTCCAGCGGATCGACTCGGAGCTGGGTTGCACCCATCATCACGCCCACAACAGCAACGAGGGCCAGCGGCCACCACCACATCAACGGCGACGCATCGTCCATCACAGGTTGGTGATGGGTGCCCTGCGCAGCAGTTGGGCATTGAGAGCGACGATGACGGTCGAAACGCTCATGAAGATCGCGCCGATCGCAATCGGAAGCACGAAGCCGATCGGGGCCAGGATGCCTGCGGCGAGTGGTATGGCGGCCAAGTTGTAGCCGGCAGCCCACCACAGGTTCTGGATCATCTTGCGGTAGGTCGCGGCTGAGAGCTCACGAATTCCGACCACGCCACGGGGGTCGTCTGATGCGAGGACGAGTCCGGCGGATTCGATGGCGACGTCGGTGCCGGCGCCGATGGCGATGCCGACATCTGCCCGCGCCAGGGCCGGGGCGTCGTTCACGCCGTCGCCGACCATCGCGACGCGCTTGCCGTCGTCCTGCAGTTGACGGACTTTCTGCTCCTTGTCCTCGGGCAGCACTTCGGAGAATACGCGATCCAGTCCGAGTTCGTCGCCGACCGCGTCGGCAACCTGCCGGGCGTCCCCGGTGATCATCACCACTTCGACACCGGCGTCCTGCAGCGCCTCGACTGCCGCGCGTGATTCGGGTCGGATTTCGTCTGCCGTTGCGATCGCGCCGATGATCTCGCCGTCGCGCACGACGTGCAGAATCGCAGCGCCATTCGCAGCTGCGCCCCGGGTGCGTTGTTCGAGTCCAGGTGGCGGGCTGAGGCCGCGCTGCCGGAGCAGGCTCGGCCCGCCGACGGCAACCTCGGCACCAGCGACGGTGGCAGTGACTCCACGGCCGGTCATCGAGGCGAAGTCGTTCGCGTCCGGGATGATCAGTCCCTGCTCGTCGGCATGGGTCACGATCGCACGGGCGAGGGGATGTTCCGATGATCGCTCGACTGCGGCGGCGGTTGCCAGGAGATCGTCGGGGTCGATCCCGTGGGCTGGATGGATCTCGGTCACCACGTGGGCACCTCGGGTCAGTGTCCCGGTCTTGTCGAACAACACCGTGTCGACGTCACGCATGGCCTCCAGCGCCATGCGGTCCTTCACGAGTACACCGGCCTTGGCCGACCGCGACGTGGAGATGGCGGTCACCAACGGGATCGCCAACCCCAGCGCGTGGGGGCACGCGATCACGAGGACGGCGACGGTCCGATCCAGCGCCTGGTTGGAGTCGCCGGCGATCAGCCACGCCGTGGCGGTGATGACGGCCGCGGCCAACGCGACATAGAAGAGCATCGCCGCGGCACGGTCGGCGAGCACCTGGGTGCGTGACCGCGACGACTGTGCGTCGGCGACCATCTTCTGGATGCCGGCAAGCGTGGTGTCCTCACCGGTCGCCTCCACCGTGACCTCGATGGCTGATTCCGCCACGACGGTGCCCGCGACGACCCGGTCGCCCTCCCCGCGACTGACGGGGTTGGACTCGCCGGTGATCATGGACTCGTCTATGTCGGCGCTGCCATCTCGGATCGTTCCGTCAGCGGGGATCCGACCGCCGGGCCGGACCAGGACGACATCGCCAGGGGTCAGCTCGGCGGCGCTGACAGTGCGTGTGGATCCGTCGTCAGTGACGAGCTCGGCATCGTCAGGGAGCAGCTCGGCCAACGCTGCGAGGGCGCCCCGGGCCTGACCGACGGCGCGCATCTCCACGAAATGACCAAGGAGCATGATGTCGATCAGGAGCGCCAGCTCCCACCAGATGGCGCGGTCGAACAGGCCCACCCACTGCGCCATCGAGGCCAGATAGGCGACGGAGATCGCGAGGGTGATCAGCAGCATCATCCCGGGTTGTCGCCGCCGGGCCTCTGCGAGACCTCCGGTGAGGAACGGTTGGCCTCCGTACAAGTAGACGATCGTGCCGAGGACGGGCGCTAGGGCCGACGATCCGGCGAAGGTGGGGGCCGTGTAGCCCAGCAGCGACTGGACGGGTTCAGCGAAGACGAGGATCGGAACGGTCAAGACCGTCGACAGCAGCAGCCGGTCGAGGAACATTCGGGCATGGTCACCGTGTCCGCCGTCGTGGCCCTTCTGGGCGTCGTGGGCAGAGTCGCCCGGGCCGCCGCCATGTGGCCGGTGCGATTCGTCGGTGTCGTGGCTGGACCGCGCGTGAGATGTCGATGCCATGTGGGAATCCTCGCTCGAACCTGACCGGTCGATACTCCTGAGGGGTATCCACGACTGTAGGTCGTGCCGCAACCTGCGATACAGTCCCCGTGGTGCGCGTACTCCTGCTCCTCTGCGTGAGCGTCATCGTGGTGACGCAGAGCCTTGGCGTGCTCGTGGCACACAGCCACATCGACGCCGTCGGCGACGGGGGGCAGCACGCCCATTCCTACGTCGCGGATGCCGATGGCCACACCGGGCATCCAGACGACGCCACACCGGCCGACGGCGAGCACCTGAGGGGACAGCCCACCGCGCGCCTGTACGGCCTGGTGCTGCTCCTGGCTCTGGCGTTCGCCGCAGTGATGCGCGGCGAGCGGTCCGCCGATCAGTCAACCGGACCGGTGCTGCACGGCCTCTGGACCGGCCGACTGCAAAGGCGGCAGGCAACGCGACTGGCACTGCTCGCCATCCTCCGGATCTAGAGGACAGCGGGTCGCCCGGCCCGTGTTGCTGCGCCCGCACCCGGCGATCAGCGCGCCCAGGCGTTCATCACGCGACCACCAGTTGTTCGCGTGCACCGTGACCCGCCTCGCTCCACCCGGGTGCGACCCGCGACCACCGGTTCCTGCCGGATGGTCCCACCGAGTCGCGACCAAGGAACGCATCGCCATGACCACCCCCCACCAGAGCCGGCGACCGATGCCGGCCAGCCTCGTGCTGCTCGACCGCCAGCTCGCCGCGCCCGCCGCGGCCCGCTCCGCCCTCACCAGCACCTACAGGACCGAGCCAGTCGGGCCCCCGAAAGCGGCGACCCCACCGACTTCGTCGGTAGCCACCAACGTCCCCAGCGAGACTTCCCCAGTGGCAGCAGAACCGGCACCGCCCGCATCACCGTCAACCACCCCAACCGCACAGGCAGCTGCCTCGGGAGCCACGGAAGCCGCCGTTGGGCCGACTGCACGCTGGGCTGGAGGCGAGCCGGTTCCCCCTCCCGTCATGTGCATGGATATCGCCATGTCTCCCTCCGCCATGGCGCTCACCTCCGTCCTCGTCCGGATGTCGTCATGAGGCGCCTCATCACCGGCCTGGAGCAGCTGTTGCGCAACAGCCCCCTGTGGGTGCCACTGCGCAACCTGACCCGCTACGTCCTGGGACTGCTTGCCCGCACCGGGCTGAACCAGGGTGAGTCCGCCATCATCGATCAGTCGCACGACTACTGGACCCGCGAAGCGCTGGATGCGCCGAACATGTTCCACTGGCGCGGCGAAGAGGGCATCGGCGATGACGCCTTCGACCGGATGGGCGCTCGCAACGCAGCGCGCTTCCAGCGCTTCGCCACTGCGATCGATTTCCCCACGAGCGACCTGACGGTCCTCGAGTGGGGCTGTGGTGGCGGCACCAACCTGCGGGCGCTCGCCCCACACGCCTCGACGCTCTACGGCGTCGACGTCAGCCCGGAATCCCTCGACGAAGCCGAGCGTGAGCTGGCCGAGGTCGGCCCGGCCTTCACCCCGGTCCTGACCACCGTGGCCGACCCCGAGGCAGCCCTCAGCGCCGTAGCCGCCCCACTCGACCTGTTCCTGTGCGTCAACGTCATGGAGCTCATCCCGAGCCCCGAGTACGGCGAGCGCATCCTGCAGATCGCACGGCAGATGCTTCGACCCGGCGGTATGGCGCTGATCCAGATCCGCTACAGGACCGGTCGCGTCCGGACTCGCCCGATGCGCGCCTTCTACCGTCTGGATCCCGCAGCCGTCACCACATACGGCATCGACGAGTTCTGGACCCTGTGCCAGGCGAACGGCCTGACCCCGCACCTGTTGACCCTCGAACCCGCCGAGGAGGTCATCGGCGACCGCTACGCCTACTACGCGCTCACCGCCACCGACCGACCGATGGGCCGAACGGGGGCATCGTCGTGAGCGCCCTCCAGCAGCTGCCGCTCCGGCCTGGCGATCTCGTTGCGGTCAGATCTGCCGAGGACATCATCGCGACCCTTGATGCTGACGGACGGCTTGACGGACTTCCCTTCATGCCGGAAATGCTCGCCTTCTGCGGGCAAACCATGCGCGTGCACAAGACGGCGAAGGTGACCTGCGACGGCCGGGCTGACCTCCGCGAGATGGATGACGCCGTGTTCCTCTCGGGCGTTCGATGTGACGGGTCTGCTCACGGCGGATGCCAGGCACGATGCCTCATTCATTGGAAGGCAGCGTGGCTGGAACGTCTCGACCCCGATGGTGTCCGGGCGTTGCCGGGCAGCGGCGGCCAGCTGACGCCGGTACAGCGCGAGCAGCTCCTGCCCCTTGTCGCCCCGACGAGACACGACCCCGACGATGCAAGCCCGGCCTTCCTGTGCCAGGCCACCGAGATCCTCGATGCGACACGCCCGCTGCCGTTCACCCGCCTGGCGCAGTACCCGCACCACGTGCGGAACTGGGGGCTGCGCCGCCTCGTGAAGGTCATGCTCGTCGCACTGCTCAACAAGTACCAGGTCCTCAGCCGCCGACTCCCACGACGACTCCAGGTCAAGGACGGCGCGACCTTCCCGGCCATGCACGGCTCCCTTCGGGAGACACCCCCTTCCCCGTTCGAGCTGCAACCCGGCGACCGGGTTCGGATCAAGAGCCGAGAGGAGATCGAGGCGACCCTGGACGCCAACAACGCCAACCGCGGCCTGATCTTCGATGTCGAGGAACTCCGCTTCTGTGGACAGGAAGCCACCGTGCTGCAACGCGTCGATCGAATCATCGACGAGCGCACCGGCAGGATGATCGACTTCAACTCCGACGCCTACGTCCTGGACGGCATCGTCTGCCCCGGCGACTACCATCGCCTCTGCGCCCGGGGCATCTACTCCTACTGGCGGGCCGTGTGGCTGGAGAAGCTTCCACCAAGACCGTAGAACGCGCGAGATCGCGCGCCGACATCCAGACTCTCGACGGTGTGGCGGACAGGGCGATGCACCTCGGGCAACCGCCAACGGATCAGCCGGTTCCCACGCTCGTTGTGGCCTGTCCGCCTCCGTGCCGCAGGCCATGCGAAGTCCGTGCTCCTGCGCATCGACACGGTCGTTCCCGTCGTCGAGATTCGGCTACTGGAGTTCGTGGCGGAAGATGGCGATCCTGGTGTCGTCGCGGCCGGGCCACCCATTGGATGTTCGAACCCGACGAAATCCGCCGGCGTCGACGATGACCTGTTCGTACTTCGGATTGGCGTAGATGATGGTGACCTCGCGCGGGGTGCGGAGGATGGACTCCCTGAGGCTGTCGAGCACCGCAGACAGGATGTCGGGTCCGAATGGGTTGAACAGGTACACGAACGTGACGTCGTCGGGGACGGGATGGGTCCGCAGGTCTGCCGTCACCAGCTCGATCTGCCCCGCCCGACGGGCCGTACCCAGGCGTCGGACGTTCTCCTCCGCGACCGCGGCCAGCGCGGGATCGATCTCCACACCCAGCACGCGCTGGAACCGAAACTGCCGTGCCACCTGGCAGACGACACGGCCCATCCCGGAACCCAGGTCGATGAAGACGTCGTCGGGACGGACCCGAAGTCCCCGAAAGGCCCGCCGGACGAAGAACCACCCCGATGGATGATAGGGCCGACGGCCAACCGCCTCCCCAGCGGACCCTCTCGCGGCGGTGGCTGAGGTATCGGCCTGCCCACGTTCGAAGAGCAGGTGGCACACCCGCACTCCCACGATCCGGGCGGCGCCAACGACGGTCGTGAGCAACCCGTCCTCCATCCGTTCCGCACCACCCCAGCCACCGAACCACCGTCGGTCACCAGTTCGCTCCGTCATCCCGGGACGAGTCTAGTCACTGTCCTACCCGCGACCCTTTCACTCCCGTTCGACACCCTCCATGGGGGTGTCAGACGCCGAGTGGGCGAAGGGACGACCCTCAGGTCGGCTGGATGGTGATCACCATCCCGGAGGCGTAGTGGCCGGGCTGGTGGCAGCCGATGAGGGTGCCGTCGGGGCCGCCGGTCACGAGCAGTTCGGCGTCCTCGCCGGGCTGGACGGTCACACCTTCGGCGTCGGAGTCGTCCGTCCCGTGGTCCATGTCGGCCATCTCGGCCATTTCCTCCTCGTGGGCGTCCTGGGCGGCTTCGTCCCCGGCGAACGCGTCGTGGGTGATGGTGCCCTCGTTGGTGAACTGCAGGCGGACGGTCTCACCGTCGGCCACGGTGACGGTGTTCGGTTCGAAGGCGATGTCGCGCATCGTCACTTCGATGGTTCGGGTTGCTGCGGAGTCGTCATCGCCTGGAGGTGCGGTGCTGCATGCGGTGGTGAGGAGGGCGAGGACGGCGAGGGCCGCCCGGAGGAGGCGGTGGTGGGTGGTGGGCATGGTGATCATTCTCCGTCGACGGTGCGAGGTCGGAGCGAGTTGGCGTCGATGGACAGGATCGAGACCGCCCACGCGCGGTTCCCCGAGGGGGCTGGCGGCTTGCCGGGACCGGTGCTGGCGGTCGCAGGGGAGCGACCGATGCGAAGCCCTGGGGGCAGCGCGAGGCCAGTCAGTTCAACGGCTCGAGCCCGGCCACCAGGTTGAACGATCCGGTGAGCACGTTCAGTGCGACCAAGGCGACGATGTCGAGGATGTCGCGGTCGGTCAGCCCCAGCGCACGGAGCCGGGCGACGTCGTCGTCGGTGGTCGAGGCCGGGTCGACGTGGACCTGCCAGCCGAAGGCGACGACCTGCGCGAGCCGGGGGTCTGCAGAGGTTCCCTGCTTCGCCAGTGCGATCTCGGCCTCGTCGATCCCAAGGCCACGCGCGGCGTCGGTGTGGGCGGCGAGGCACAGCGCGCAGTCGAGGTTGGACTGCACCGCCAGCGAGATTCGTTCGGTGAGCGTGCGGGGCAGGCGGCTGCGGCCCATCGCGCGGGAGAGCTCGTGGTAGCCGACCAGAGTCGACGGGGACCCGGCCATGGTGGACACCATCGCCCCCACGGGGCCGCTGCGGGACTCCATCTGGGCCAGGCGCTCCGCCACGCCTCCACTGGTGGTGGCGGAGGAGTGGCGGGCGAAGCGGGCGGCGGTGGTGGGGACGGTGGACATGCGGGTGCTCCTTGGGGCGGCGGGCGGGGACGTTGTCGGGATATGGGTCGGTAAGGGTCACGGGTTCCAGCCCAGCACCGCCGCCCCGAGGGTCAGGAACGCGTACCAGACGAGGAGTGCCTGCAGTGCCACGAGCGGGACCAGACGGGGGCGGCGATGGCTGATCCGGGCGGCCAGCAGCGCGTGGGCGGTCCACAGCGCATGGACCACCAGGACGGCCCAGCCGGGGGCGATCAGACCGGATGCGGAGAATGGGAAGAGCCAGATGCCGATCAGGGCGGTCCAGCCGAGGCCGGCAAGCGCCCGGTCGAGGAGGACGGCGCTCCGTGACCGCGGCGCGTTGCCACCGAACCAGAGCGGCGGCCACGGGCGTGGGGTTGGGGCGACGGGCGGGGCGTGTGTCACCGCTGCCCGCCGGGGGCCAAGTCGATGCGGCGAAGCAGCTGGGCGTTGGCCGCCACGACGATGGTGGACAGGCTCATCAACGTCGCCCCGACCGCCATCGGCAGGACGAACCCGGCGAAGGCAAGGACGCCTGCGGCGAGCGGGATGGCGAGCAGGTTGTATCCGGCGGCCCACCACAGGTTCTGGATCATCTTGCGGTAGCTGGCCGCTGACAGGCGTCGCACGCCCAGGACCCCACGCGGGTCGTCGGATGCCAGTACGACGCCGGCGGACTCGATGGCGACGTCGGTGCCGGCACCGATGGCGATGCCGACGTCGGCGCGTGCCAGCGCGGGTGCGTCGTTGACGCCGTCGCCGACCATGGCCACCACATGGCCGCGGGCCTGGAGCGCCGCGACTGCGGCGTCCTTGTCGGCAGGCAGCACCTCGGCGAAGACCTCGGTGAGGCCCAGCTCGTCGGCGACCGCCTCGGCCACCTGTCGGGCGTCGCCGGTGATCATGCCGACGGTGATGCCGAGGCGCTGCAGTTCGGCGACCGCCTCGCGGCTCTCCGGACGGATCTCGTCCTCCAGGGCCAGGCTGCCGACGATCGCGCCGTCGCGGATGACGTGGAGCACGGCGGAGCCGCGTCGCTCCCACCGGCTGATCTGTCCGGCGAGCGCCTCGGGGATCGCGACGTCCAGCTCGCGCAGCAGCGCCGGCCCGCCGACGGCGACGGTGGCCCCGGCGACCTCGGCACGGACACCTCGGCCGGCGAGCGGCCGGAAGCCGGTTGCCGTCGGTGCGCGAAGGCCTTGCGTGGCCGCCGCGGCGATGATGGCGCGGGCGAGGGGATGCTCGCTGTCGGCCTCCACCGCGGCGGCCAGGGCCAGGATCTCCTCGTCGTCACCGCTGGTCGATGCGACGCCCGCCACGGTGTGCGCGCCGCGCGTCAGCGTGCCGGTCTTGTCGAACAGCACCGCGTCGACGGTGCGCATCTGCTCCAGCGCCAGCCGGTCCTTGACCAGGATGCCGCTGCGGGCGGACTTGGCGGTCGAGATCGACGTCACCAGGGGGATGGCAAGGCCCAGCGCGTGCGGGCAGGCGATGATCAGGACCGTGACGGCCCGTGTGAGCGCGTTGGCCGGCTGGCCGAGCATGGTCCAGACCAGCAGGGTGAGGGCACCGCTGGCCAGCGCGACGTAGAAGAGCAGCGCGGCGGCCCGGTCGGCGAGGACCTGGGTCCTGGAGCGGGACAGCTCCGCCTCCGCGACCAGGCGTTGGATGCCGGCCAGGGCCGTGTCGGCGCCGACCGCGTCGACCCGCAGACGGAGCGCGCCGTCCGTGGCGACGCTGCCGGCCACGACGCGGTCGCCCTCGCCGCGCGCGACGGGGTTGGACTCACCGGTCAGCATCGACTCGTCGATGTCGGCGGTGCCGGAGACGATGGTGCCGTCCACGGGGATGCGACCGCCGGGGCGGACCAGGACGACGTCGGCGATCCGCAGGTCGGCGACCGCGACGCGGGTGGTGCTGCCGTCCGCCGACACGCGTTCGGCGTCGTCGGGGAGGAGCTCGGCGAGGGCGGCGAGCGCGCCGCGGGCCTGGCCGATCGCCCGCATCTCCAGCCAGTGGCCGAGGAGCATGATGACGATGAGGAGCGACAGCTCCCACCAGACCTCGACGGAGAACCATCCGAGGCTCGCGGCCATGCTCGAGCCGAACGCGACGGTGATCGCCATCGAGATCAGCAGCATCATCCCGGGTGTGCGCTCGCGGGCCTCGGCGATCCCACCGGTCAGGAACGGCCAGCCGCCGTAGACGAAGACCAGCGTGCCGAGCACGGGGGAGACCAGCTCGTCGAAGGTGAAGTGGGGGAAGGAGTAGCCGAACCACATCTGGAGGTTGTGGCTCATGGCCACGACCGGGATCGCCAGCAGCAGGGAGAACCAGAAGCGGTCGCGGAACAGCGCGGCGTGGTCGCCGTGACCACCGTGCCCGCCGTGCCCGCCGTGCCCGTCGTGGTCGGGGGTGTGGGTGACGGTCAGGTCGGCGGGGGCGAGGCCGTGGCGGGCCGGGTCGCGGTGGACAGGATCGGGGGTGGTGGTGGTGCGCATGAGGGCAGCCTGCGGTGCCCCGCCGTCCAGCGACTGTCCAGCCGCCGTCCACGCCGCCGGGCTGCGCTGCCCAAGCCGACAGCGTCCGGACATCCGCACGCGGCATCGTCGGCGTCATGGACGACCTCGAGCTGATCGTCGTCGGTGTCGACGACCGCGAATCCCTCCGTCGTGTCAGCGCATGCATCCGCGACGTCGAGGGCGTCGTCACGCTGCTGGTCGACGTCCGGACGGGCCGGGTCTGCATCGGCGGCACCGCCACCCGCGACGCGGTCTGCCGGGCGATCCTCGAGGCGGGCTTCCGCACCGAGCCGTGACCCTCAGGCGCAGTCCGCGCACTCCTCGACGTCGCGCAACTGCACGGCCGGCGCCGGCAGCCGGTGCAGCCGTCGCAGGGAGGAGGCCCGTGCCAGCATGGCGCTGCAGCGCGGACCCTCACCGTCGCGCGCCGCGACCCGCGCGAGCTGCTCGCAGGATGCAGCCGTGACCCCCATGTCGGCGTGCCGCTCCCCGGCGTCGAGCGCCGCCAGCAGGACCCCGGTCACCTCGCCCGGGTCTGCCGCGCCGTCGTCCAGCAGCGCGGCGCCGAGCCCCACCCGCGCGGCGGCTGCCGTGATCTCGACGCCCGCGGCGTCCAGGTGCGCGATCGCCTCGCGGTAGCGGGCCTCCGCGGCTGGGCGGTCGCCCCGCAGCCGGGCAGCGGTGCCGCGGCCGAGCGCGATCAGCCCGTCGGAGGTCGCATCCGGGACCTGCGCGGCGACCTGCTCGGCCTCCGACAGCTTGCGCTCCGCCGTGACGGGGTCCCCACGGTGCAGCGCCGACTCGCCGAGCTCGACGAGCGCGCGCAGGAGGTTGTTCGGCAGGCCGCACTCGGTGGCCACCGACACGACCTCCGACAGGAACCGCTCGGCCTCCTCAATCCGGCCCGCAAGACGCATCGCCATGCCGAGGTGCAGCCGCACCGCCGAACGCCCCCAGGCGTCGTCCAGCCGATCGAAGGCCGTGGCGGCGCGCACACCCAGCTCGATCGCGAGACCCAGGTCCCCCGCGTGCAGCCGCAACTCCATCTCGACGAAGTCGGCCAGCGCCGACCCCCAGGCGTCGCCCACGGCGTCCAGGCGGGCACGCGCCGCCGCGACCTCGGCCACGGACGGCAGCGGATCGGCGGCGACGACCCCCTCGACGGCGGCGAGCAACGCCGAGACGGCCGCGGGACCAACCAGGCCGAGGTCCTCGAGGAGTGCGCGGCTCTCCCGCGCGGCCGCCGCGGCGTCCGCGTGGGGGTGCACGATGCAGCCGGCGGGGCGCAGGACCAGCGACAGCGACTGCAGCGCCCGCGCGCGTGCCTGCGATGGGCGCGGCGGCGCGGCGGCGAGCATGGTGGCCAGCCGCCCTCGCCCGTCCGCCTGTCGGCCGACGTACCAGTACCAGCCGAGCGAGGCGGTCAGCCGCAGCCCGAGGTCGGCCTCGTGCTCGGCGTGCGACTCCGCCCAGTCCAGAGCGGCCCGCAGGTTCGCCTCCTCCCCGCGCAGCAGCAGCAGCCAGCGCCGCTGGTCGGGACCCCGCAGTCCCGGCTCGGCCTCCTCGGCGAACCGGGTGAAGAAGTCCGCGTGGCGTCGGCCGGTGCGCTCGACGTCGTCGGGATCGGCACGGTGCCGCTCGGCGGCGTACAGCCGGACGGTCTGCAGCAGGTCGAACCGGCCGTCGTCGGTGAGGGCGACCATCGACTGCGCCACGAGTCGGTCGAGGAGGTCGAGGACCACGACCCCGGGTTCGGCGCACACGTCCTCGGCCGCCTCCACGGTCCAGCCACCGGCGAAGACGGACAGCCGACGCACCAGCCGTTGCGCACCGTCCGACAGCAGGTCGTAGCTCCAGTCGATGACCGCCCGCAGCGTCTGGTGACGACCCTCCGCGGTCCGCGGTCCTGCGGTGAGGACGCCGAAGCGGTCGTCCAGCCGTGCGAGCAGCTGCTGCGGGGGCAGCACGCCGACGCGCGCGGCCGCGAGCTCGATCGCAAGGGGCACGCCGTCCAGACGTTCGCAGATCCGGGCCACCACCGGATCGTCCTCCGCGATGCGCAGCCCGGGGCGCACCGCGTGGGCGCGGGCGACGAAGAGCCTGGAGCCGTCGGCCGGGGGCAGCGGCGGCAGCGGCACCTGCACCTCCCCGTGCACGCCGAGCGCCTCACGGCTGGTGGCGAGGACGCGGACGCCTTCGCCGGCGCCCAGCAGGTCCTCGACCACGTGCGCACACGCGTCGATGAGGTGCTCGCAGTTGTCGAGCAGCAGCAGGGCCTGGCGCTCGTGCAGCCAACGGCGGACGTGGGTGGACGGATCGGCGCTGGGCCCGACGTCGAGGCCGATCGCCCGCGCGATCGCGGCCGGGATGGCGGCGCCGTCGGCCACCTCGGCGAGGCGCACCAGCCAGCAGCCGTCGCGGTGGGCGCTGGTCAGATCGCGCGCGAGCGCCAGCGCAATGGTGGTCTTGCCCGCACCTCCGGGACCGGTGACCGTGACGACGCGGTGCTCAGCGAGCGCCTCGCGCAGCTGGTCCAGCTCGACCTGACGTCCGATCAGCTCCTGCAGCGGCGCACCGATGTTGCCGGTGCTCGTCTGCACGGCGGCCGGCGGCGCGAGCGCGGGGTCGTCGGCCAGGATCTGGCCCTGCAGCTGCCGGAGTCCGGCCGATGGCGGGAGACCGTAGCGCTCGTCGAGCACGCGGTAGCCCTCCTGGTAGATCTCCAGCGCCTCGGCGGTCCGGCCGCTGCGGTGCAGGGCGAGCATCAGCTGGCCGCGGAGCCGCTCCCGTAACGGATGCGCCACGAGCAACGCCTGTGCGTCGCCGATGACCTGCTCGTGGCCACCTGCGGCGAGGCGCTGCTCCAGCAGTTCCTCGTGCGCGTGCGCGTGCAGCTCCAGCAGCCGGGCGCTCTCGGCCCGCGCCCAGTCCAGCTCGATCATCTCCTCCAACGGGTCTCCACGCCACAGCGCCAGCGCGTCGGCGAACCGCCGGGCTGCCACGAGCCGCTCGAACGACACGAGGTCGACCTGGACCCCGTCGGCGAGGCGGTAGCCGGGCGGCTCGTGGACCACGGCCCCCGGCAGCGCCCGACGCAGCTTGGAGACGCGCACCTGCAGCGCGTTGGCCGGATCGGCAGGCAGCCTCGCCCCCCACAACCCGTCGATCAAGCGGTCGGCGCTGAGCGCGCGTCCTCCGGCCGTCGCCAGCATCGCCAGCAGGCTCCGCTCCGCCAGCGGCAGGGGGATCGGCGGGGAGTCGGGGTGGAGCCGCACCGTGAGCGGGCCGAGCACATCGATCTGCACCACGCCCTCCTCGCATGGACGGTCCCCACGGGCAGCTGTGGGGAGAGGAGCCTAGTCGCTGATTCCCGTCCTGCCTCGCGTCGGAGGGGCGGAGACCCAAGCCGGCTGATGCGCAGAGCCCCACCGTCCGCCTTCCTCAGCTGACTCGCAGCGTTGCCTCCATGCCTGCCTCCCGGTGGCCTTCGAGGGCGCAGTAGACCTCGTACTCCCCGGCGGGGAGTGCAGGGAGCGGATAGGGCAACGACGCGCCCTCGAACACAGCGAGGTCTACGAGGATGTCGTCGGGCAGGCCGTCGACGGTGAAGTCGTGTGGAACCGTCCCCTTGTTGGTGAGGGTGAGCTCGAACCCTTCGGTGTCAGCGGGAAGGTTGATCGTGGTCGGTCGGTAGGAAAAGTCGTCCATGACGAGCTCGCTGGTGGTCACCGGCGCCTCACAGCCAGCGCCGACCAGGGCGATGATGGCGAGGAGCACCCGAAGCGTGCGCATGCCGGGGCTACTCCAGGAGGCCGGCGGCCTGCTGCTGCGCACGGACGTAGGCGACGATGTCGGTGACGTCGTCGTCGCTGAGTCCGTCGATCGAGGGCATCGGCCCGAAGTTCCAGTGGTGTGGCCGGACGCCATCTCGGACGGCGAGGAAGAACGAGATGTCGGCGTGGTGGTTGGGCAGGTAGACGGCGTCGAGGTGCGGCGGCCCTTGGTCGGTCCCGCGAAGGTCGACGCCATGGCACTGAGCGCAGTTGGCTTGGTACAACTCCTCGCCGACGGCAACGTCGGCGGTGGCCCCGTCGGCCGATACGTCCGTCGAGGGAGTGCCGGCGCAGCCGGCGAGCAGCACGAGCAGGACGGTTGCGGTGAGATGGGCGCGCATACCCCCGCACAGTATCGTGGTCCCGGCCGAGTAACCTGTCCGGGTCAGTTCCAACGAGACGAGGACGGGCGCAGGTGGCGTACGGCTACTCCATCAACAAGGATCAGTACCGCAGCCGTCTTCGCCGCATCGAGGGTCAGGTGAAGGGCCTGCAGCGCATGGTCGACGAGGACGAGTACTGCATCGACATCCTGCAGCAGATCGCGGCGATCGATGGGGCCTTGCAGAAGGTCGCGATCGGGTTGTTGCACGATCACATCGGCCACTGCGTGGCGGGGGCCGGTGCGGACGAGGAGCAGCAGACCGCGCTGGTGGAGGAAGCCACGTCCGCGATCGCCAGGCTGATACGCGCGAACTGAGGCACTGCGCGGCCGTCGCAGCGGCTCGGGATCCCCCGAGGTCCCTAGAATTCGGGAACGGGGCGGGCGAGGGCCTCGTCGCGGGTATCAGCAGGGCCGTTGGTCGCGATGTCCTCGATCAGCCAGTTCATCTCACCGATCTCGCGCTCCTGGGCAGCGATGATCTCGTCAGCCAACTCGCGGACGCGGAGGTCCTCGATGCCGGCTCTGCTGCTGGTGAGGATCGCGATGGAGTGGTGGGGGATCATCGCCTTCATGTAGGAGGTGTCGTCCACGGTCGTCTGGCTGCGTGCCAGGAACAGTGCGGAGGCGAAGACGACGACGGCACCGAGGGCGATCGCGATGTTGACCGTCGTCTTGCGGTACATGTTCAGCATGAAGCCGAGCATCACGGCTGTCATCGTCGCACCCATCAGAAGCGACATGAACAGCCGGGTCTCGGAGAACCGGGCGTGGCCCACGATGTCGCTGCTGTTGAGGTAGGTGAGGCCGTACATGATCGCCGTGGAGGTGGCGATCATGGCGAAGAATCGGCCGTAGGACATCGAGGTCCCATCCGACGCCGAGGCCGGCTCGTCCGCGCGGGAGTGTGCGTGCTGTGGTGTCGTTGTCGAGCTCATGCACATACCCATCCCCAGTATTACGGCCTCGCCCTGCAGGAAGCGGGCGGGAACCCCTCGCCGAGCAGACCCGTACCCACCGAAGCGATACCGTTCGTTCCGTGGAGCCGAACCGTGCACGCACTCCGAGGCCACCGCCGTGGGTCATGGGAGCACAGCAGCAGGAACCCACCCGGGGTGGCGGCGTCGAACAGGTCCTTGCAACGAGGACGGCACGACGCTCACCGGGACGACACGAGACGGAACCGCCACCGTCATCGCGGAGTTCCTTCGGGAGGACGGCCGGTACGCAATCCACGAACTCGACGTCTGCGTTCGGTAGCAGGTGCCCACATCGACTCAGCCTCGTGGCATGGTCGCCTTGTGTCAATGCGGGTGTCACTTGCGATCCGAGGCGCCTTCAAATCGCCGATGACCTGCGGTTCCACGCCTCCGGCCGGGTGTCTGGGGGACCGGAGATCCGCGGTTCGAATCCGCGCATCCCGACGGTACGAACCTCACGACAGTCACCAACGCCACCCCGGTCCGGGGTGGCGTTTCCCGTTGCCAGCCCTCACGTCCACCGCACCTGCATCGTTGAGAGCGCTTTCAGAGCACGCTGATTTCCCCCTTGACCCGGGGTCTCGTAGCGCACTAGCGTGAGAGCGCTTCCAACGAGCCGTGTGGGAAGCGAGCCGCGGAGAGAGGGTGTGCGATGACGCTGACGCTGGACGACCTGGCGTCGATGAGCGGGGTCTCGCGTGCCACGATCTCCCGCGTCCTCAACGGGGGTTCCGTGTCGCCGCGTACTCGCGCCCGGGTCGAGGCGGTCCTGGCGGAGACCGGCTACGCCCCCAACCGGGCAGCACGCAGCCTCGCCTCGGGGCGGTCCGGTGTGGTCGGCGTCGTCATGCACCTCGAACCCTCCCGGCTGTTCGTCGACCCCTACTTCTCCGGCCTCCTCCAGGGCATGAGCGACGTCCTCGCCGAGCAGGCCACCGGCATGATGTTGTGGTTGGGCAACCGCTCCAAGCAGGAGACGCTCACCGACATCCAGCGAATGGGGCTGGTCGACGGCCTCATCGTCACGGCGCACTGGCTGGACGACCCGCTGGTCGACGGACTCCTGGCCTCCCCGATACCGACCGTCCTGATCGGGCACCGACGGGAGGACCACACCGCCAGCTACGTCGACGTGGACAACGTCGAGGCCGCTCGCAGCGTGGTCCAGCACCTCGTCGACACCGGTCGCACCCGCATCGCCCACGTCACGGGGATCCCCGGCAGCGTGGCGGGCGAGGACCGCCTCGTCGGCTACCGGCTCGGCATGGCGGACGCCGGGCTGCCCACCGAGGGCCTCGTCGTCACCGGCGACTTCAACGCCCCGTCCGGCGCGGCAGCCGTCCCCCGCCTGCTCGACCGTGGCGTCGACGCGATCTTCTGCGCCAACGATGCCACCGCGTCCGGCGCCATGGAGGCCCTGCAGTCGGCCGCGGTCACCGTCCCCGACGACGTCGCCCTCGTCGGCTTCGACGACCTCGACTTCGCTACGCGCCTCGACCCGCCGCTGACGACCATCCGCCAGCAGGTCCCCACCCAGGGTGCCGAGGCCGCCCGTGTGCTGCTGAACCTGCTCGACACCCCCGACAGCGGGCCGCGTCGCATCCTGCTGCCCACCGAGCTGGTCATCCGTCAGTCGACGATCGGAGCGTCCGACCGCTGACCACACCGGGCGGCGTCGCCGCCTGCCACAACCCCGACGACACCGTCGTCGATACAGATCGTGGGGCCGCCAGAGGTCCAGTCCGACGGCCCCACTTGCCAACCCAACGCCCGTAAGCAGAAGGAGAAGGCATGACAAGGATATTCGCTGCGCCGCGCCATGCGGTGCCCGCCGCCGCACGGCTGGCCGCCCTGATGGTGCTCGTGATGATGCTGGCCGCCTGCAGCGGCTCCGCCAGCGAGGGCAGCTCGGCATCGGAGGATGCTGACGACACCGCTGCCGCGGAGTCCACCGACGACGAGATGGCGGAGGAGGAACCCGAGCCGACCGACGCCGAGGACGATGCCGCCGACGACGACGCCGACACGGAGGACCCTGCCGAGGAGACCGCCTCCGGCGACGCCGTGGAGATCCGCTGGTTCGTGGGTCTCGGCGCAGGTGGCCAGCCCGAGCAGATCGCTGCACAGGAGGCCGTTGTCGAGGCGTTCAACGACAGTCACGACGACATCCAGATCCTGCTGGAGATCGTCGAGAACGACGTCGCCTACGACACGCTGTCCACCCAGATCGCCGGTGGCAACGTGCCCGACATCATCGGCCCGGTCGGCCGTGACGGCTCCAACTCCTACGCCGGCCTGTACCTCGACCTCGAGCCGCTGATCGAGTCGACCGGCTACGACATCTCGCGCTTCCCCGCCGAGACCGTGGAGAACTTCCGCGAGCCCGACGGCACCCTCCCCGGCCTGCCCTTCGCCTCCTATCCCTCCTCGATCTTCTTCAACACCGAGCTGTTCGACGAAGCCGGCCTTCCCTACCCGCCGCAGGAGTACGGGGCCGACGGCACCGCCGTCTACGGCGAGGGCACGGAGTACGAGGGCACCTGGGACTTCGACAAGGTGGCCGAGATCGCGGCGATCCTCGCCGTCGACGCCAACGGCAACGACGCCACCAGCCCCGACTTCGACCGCTCGCAGACCGTCCAGTGGGGCTACATCAACCAGTGGACGACGCTGATGTTCGCCCAGGGCACCCACTTCGGCGCCGGCAATCCCGTCGCAGAGGACGGCACCGCCGACATCCCCCAGGCATGGGAGGAGGAGTGGGCCTGGTACCACGACGGCATCTGGAACGGCGGCTGGGCACCCAGCCAGGAGCAGTTCGACTCCGAGCTGCTGAGCGGCAACCCGTTCTCCTCCGGCAACGTGGCCATGGCCAACACCCACCTCTGGTACACGTGCTGCGTCCGTGACGACGACGGCAACGGCCTGGACTTCTGGGACCTCGCGGTCATGCCGTCCCACAACGGCACCGTCACCGCCAAGATGCACGCCGACACCTTCCGGATCATGGCCGCCACCGAGCACCCCGACGAGGCGTTCGAGGTCCTGACCCACCTGCTGGACGACGCCGCGCTGGAGCTGCTCAACGCCTACGGCGCCGCACCGGCCGACCCGGGCCTGACCGACGCGTTCTTCGCCGACCTCGACACCGTGTTCCCGCAGGGCGTGAACTGGCAGGTGGCCCTCGACAGCGCCAGCTACACCGACGTGCCCAGCCACGAGCAGAACGTGCCGGGCTGGGACGAGTACAAGCTGGCGATGGCCGACTTCGAGAGCGCCCAGCTGTCGGACCCGGACATGGACATCGCTGCCGCGATCGCCGAGCTCGAGCAGGAGCTGTCCGGCATCTTCGCGGCCAACGCCGAGTAGCTGGTGTCGACGACCCTCCCGACCCGCGGCGGTGCGGCTGACCTCGTGTCGGCCGCACCGCTGCCCAGCCCATCTCCCAGCGGGAAGCCGTCCAGCGAGGACCGCCTGCACCGCCGTCGCGGACGGATCGGCCTGTGGTTCTCCATGCCGTGGATCGTCGGGTTCGTGCTGTTCTACGCCGCCCCGATGGCCGCGTCGTTGTGGTTCTCCTTCACCGACTTCAGCCTGACCTCGCCCGACCCCATGACCTTCGTGGGCAGCGACAACTGGGTGCGGCTGTTCGGCGACCGCGAGGTCATCGACTCCGCCCTCGTCACCCTCAAGTTCGGCGTGCTGTCGCTGCCGCTGACCATCCTCGTCCCGTTGGGCTTCGCCTGGCTGCTGACCGCCAAGCAGCTCTGGGGACGATCGATCTTCCGCACGTTGTTCTACATGCCCTCGGTCATCCCGTTCGTGGCCGCGGTCCTGGTCTTCAACGGCGTGCTCAACTCGCAGACCGGCTGGGCCAACCGGGCCCTCGGCGCGATCGGCGTTCCCGGACCGAACTGGCTGAACTCGGAGGTGTGGATCTATCCGACGCTGACCATGATCGCCCTCTGGGGTGTCGGCAACGCCATGATCATCTTCATCGCCGGGATCAACTCGGTGCCGAAGGACCTCTACGACGCCGCCGAGGTCGACGGGGCATCGACCTGGCAGCAGTTCCGCACCATCACCGTGCCCATGATCTCGCCGGTGCTCTTCTACAACGTCGTCGTGGCGCTGATCGGGCTGTTCCAGTACTTCCTGGTGCCGTTCGTCCTGAAGAACGGGTCGGGAGACCCCGGCGGCGCCACCTTCTTCTACTCCATGTACTTCTACCGGACCCTGTTCCGACTCCAGAACATGGGCTACGCCGCCACCCTGGCCTGGATGATGTTCCTGGTCGGCCTCGTCGTGACGGGCCTGCTCTTCTGGTCCGCCCGGTACTGGGTGCACTACGAGTTCGGGGACCAGTCATGAGCGCGTCCACCACCCTCCGACGCCGAACGCTGCGCGAACCCCGCCGCCCGCTGCGCGACACCGACACCGGCACCCGCAGGCTGCTCGCCGGCGGCCTGGTCACCATGGTCGCCACCGGCATCCTCGTGGTGTACCTGGCACCGCTGGCGTACATGGGCGTGACCTCGCTGAAGAGCGAAGCCATGATCCAGGACTTCCGGGCACCGCTCCTCCCGGCCGAACCCGCCACCGTCGAGGTCGACGGCGAGGAGCTGGACGTCTACAGCGTCCCGCTGGAGGGCGCGGACGGACCGACGACGGTGCTGGCGTTGCTGCAGCCGGGCCGCCAGGTGTCGACGTTCGTCGATCCTGCCGACCCCACCGGCCCGGTGATCGAGTGGGAGGGCAACTGGCGCCAGCTGGATCCCGCCTACGAGTTCGCGCCGAAGCTGGACAACTACGAGGCGGCGTGGGCGCAGATGGACTTCCTGGTCCTCCTGCGCAACACGGTCGCCATCGCCGTCCTCGGCATGATCGGCACGCTGGTCGCCTCGACCCTCGTCGCCTATGGCCTGTCCCGGTTCCACATGCCGTTCAAGCGGACGATCTTCGTGGTGCTGATCGCCACGATCATCCTGCCGAAGTTCGTCACGTTGGTGCCCACCTACGCGCTGTTCTTCCGCATCGGCTGGGTCGGCACGTGGCTGCCGCTGATCGTCCCGCACTTCTTCGGCAACGCCTACAACGTGTTCCTGCTGCGCCAGTACTTCCTGACGCTCCCCAAGGACCTCGACGAGGCGGCCGCCATCGACGGGGCCAGCCCCCTTCGCACCCTGTGGTCGGTCATCCTGCCGCAGGCCCGCCCGGCCCTCGTCGCCGTCGGCATCTTCCACTTCTTCTACGCGTGGAACGACTTCTTCGAACCGTTGGTCTACCTGTCGACCCGGCGTGACCTGCAGCCGATCGCCGTCGGCCTGCAGATCTTCAACAGCCTGTTCGACACCTCGCCGCACCTCATCCAGGCCGGCGCCCTCCTGGCGCTGGCGATCCCGCTCGTCATCTTCTTCTTCGCCCAACGGGTGTTCCTCAAGGGCATCGACCTGTCAGGAGTCAACAAGTGACCGATCTGTTCACCACCGCCGACCGCGACCGCCTGGTGCTGCCGGACGGGTTCCGCTGGGGTGTCGCGACGTCGTCCCACCAGATCGAGGGTGCCGTGGCCGAGGGGGGCCGGTCACCGTCGGTGTGGGACACCTTCAGCCACACCCCCGGCAAGGTCGTCGGTGGCCAGCACGCCGACGTGACCGTCGACCACTACCACCGCATGGAGGAGGACGTGGCGCTGATGGCCGACCTCGGCGTCGACACCTACCGGTTCTCCATCGCGTGGTCGCGCCTGCTCCCCGACGGGGTGGGCACCGTCAATCCCGAGGGGGCGGCGTTCTACCGTCGGCTGTGCGAGACGCTGCGCGAGGCGGGCATCACCCCGCTGGTGGCGCTGTACCACTGGGACCACCCGCAGGTGCTCCAGGACCGCGGCGGCTGGGCCAACCCCGAGATGGTGGAGTGGTTCGCAGCCTACGCCGCCGCCGCCAAGGGCACGCTCGGGGACCTGGCCACCGACTGGCTGACGCTCAACGAGCCGTACTGTGCGGCCTTCCTCGGGCACGCCTCGGGCATCCACGCCCCCGGCATCGCCGATCCGGCCACGGCCCACCTCGCCGCCCACCACATGATGCTCGCCCACCACCGGGCGGTCAGCAGCCTCCGGGAGACGGCGCCGAACGCCGACGACACGGTGACGATCGCCCTCAACCTCATCCCCGCGTGGGACGACGAGGAGGGACCCGACGGCCCGGCGGCGCGGGCCGTGGACATGGTCCAGAACCAGCTCTTCCTCGATGCGGTGCTCGAGGGGCGCTACCCCGACGAGGTCCTGGCCCACCACCGGCGCTTCGGCCTCGAGGACCGTATCGACCCCGACGACCTCGCACGGGTGCACCAGCCGATCGACTACCTGGCGATCAACTACTACAACATCACCCACGTGGTCCGGCGTGACGGAGCCCCCTTCCCCGACGGGTTCCCGGGGGCCGACGACGCGGTGTGCGTCGACCCCCCGGCCCCACGAACGGACATGGGCTGGGGGGTGGAGCCCGAGGGACTGGCCTGGATGCTCCGGCGCGTCGCCGCCGCCCACCCGGAGCTGCCCTTGATCATCAGCGAGAACGGTGCGGCGTTCCCCGACGAGGTCGGCGAGGACGGAGGGGTCCACGATCCGCAGCGGATCGCCTACCTGCGCGACCACATCGCCGTGGTCGTCGACGCCATCGCCGACGGCGTGGACATCCGCGGATACCACGTCTGGTCGCTGCTGGACAACTTCGAGTGGTCCCTCGGCTACGGCATGCGGTTCGGGATCGTCCGCGTCGACTTCGACAGCCTCGAACGGACTCCCAAGGACAGCGCCCGCTGGTACGCCGCGGTCATCGACGCCAACCGCGATCGAGCGATGGCCGGCTGACCGTGGCAGGAGGGCGGTCGGTCGTCCGGCTCGCGACGGGCCGCCCTCCATCCAATCCACCTGATACACAGAAGCCTGGTTCACGAACCCATCGGCAGACGTTATAGTGCCGGTTGCCAGTACATGCCGAGGTGGAGTCCTGGGACCGCCATCTCACACGGGGGGGTCCAGTCCCGAGGTCTCCACGGGGGAGGCCATCAGGCGAGAGGCATGCAGGCATGACGCAGTCACCCGGCCATCGGGCCGTTCCGCTGTCGCTCGACGCCGCCGTGCTCGGATCACGGGTGCTCGTCGTCGACGACGAACCCGACAACGTGGTGCTGTTCGAGCACGTCCTGGCCACGGTCGGCCTGACGGAGGTCTACGGGCTGCAGGACCCGACCCGGACCATGGATGTCATCAGGGAACGGGCCATCGACCTCGTCCTGCTGGACCTGAGCATGCCCGGCATGGACGGGTACGAGGTCCTCGACATGGTGCGCAGCGCCCAGGACCCCGAGGCCTTCCTCCCCATCCTGGTGCTCACCGCGGATCCGACGTCCTCCGCCCGGGACGCCGCGCTGCAGGCGGGTGCGAACGACTTCCTCACCCGGCCCGTCGACATGGCCGAGGCGCTGCTCCGCATCCAGAACCTCCTGCGGATCCGCCGGCTGCACGTGCAGACGATGGCCCGCAACACCGAGCTGCAGGCCGAGCTCAGCGCCCGTGCAGCCGCTGCGCAGCGACGGGCACGGGCCAAGCGCGCCAAGCGCGCCGCGATCGACACGATCCTCTCCGACAACCGGCTGCGCATGGTGTTCCAGCCGATCATGACGGTGGACGAGGTGACGGTGGTCGGCGTCGAGGCGCTCGCCCGGATCTCCCACGACCCGCGACGGCCGCCGGATGTCTGGTTCGACGAGGCCGAAGCGGTCGGCCGTGGCCTGGAGCTGGAGCTGGCGGCGGTCCAGGTGGCGCTCGCGGAGCTCACGAACATGGACGAGGGGTTCATGGCCATCAACGTGTCCCCGGGGGTGGCGCGGACCACCGAGTTCGCCGCCGCGCTGCGGCAGGTGGACGGCAGCCGCATCGTCGTGGAGCTGACCGAGCACACCAGGGTCCACGACGAAGCGGTGCTGCAGGTCGAGCTCGACGACATCCGGTCCCGGGGCGTGCGGCTCGCGGTGGACGACGCCGGTGCGGGGTACGCGGGGTTGCAGCGGATCCTCGGCTTGTCGCCCGACATCGTGAAGCTCGACGTCGCGTTGATCCGGGGGATCGACGCCGATCCCGCCCGCAGGGCGCTGGCGACGGCGTTCGTGGCCTTCACCAACGAGATCGGCGCCATGCTGATCGCCGAGGGAATCGAGACGGATGCGGAGCTGGAGACGTTGCGTGCGCTGGGGGTCCCGTGGGCTCAGGGATACCGGCTCGGCCGCCCCGGCCCGATGCCGGCGATCACGAGCTGACGGCCTCCTCGGCCAGCACGCCCTCGGCCAGCACACCCACGGCCGGAACGTCCACCCAGAACGTCGACCCCTCTCCCGGAGCGGACTGCACCCCCATCTGTCCGCCCATCGCCTCGACCAGCTCGCGGGAGACCACAAGCCCCAGGCCCGTCCCCTCCACCGCACCACCCTCGGCACCGAGCCGGTCGAACGGCTCGAACAGTCGCGCCTGCAGGTCCGTCGGGATGCCCGGACCCTCGTCGACCACGGCGAACCGCACGACGCCGTCGCGTGGCCGGGTGCACTCGAGGGAGACCGACGTCCCCGGGGCGGTGTACTTGACCGCGTTGATCAGCAGGTTGAGCAGGACCTGGCGCAGCCGCTGGCGGTCGGCACGAACGGTGGCGCCACCGTCCAGCACGGTGCGCACGTCCACGTCCCGCTCGCGCGCCGACGGCGTGACGAGCTCGATGGACTCGGCCATCACCTCGCCCGCCTGCACGACCTCCGGTCGCAACGCCACGGTGCCCGCCTCGATGCGCGACAGGTCGAGCACCTCGTCGATCAGGCGAAGCAGGTGGCGCCCCGCCCGGACGATGCGGCCTGCGGCATCCCGGTCGCGTTCGGCCAGCTCCGGCGCGCTCTCGAGCACCTGCCCGAACCCGAGGATCGCGTTCAGCGGGGTGCGCAGCTCGTGGCTCATCCGTGACAGGAAGGCGGTCTTGGCGTCGTTGGCCCGGACCGCCTCCTCCTGCGCCGCGACCAGCGCGGACTGCGCGCGGGTCATCGCGTCCATCCGGGCGCGGTCCTCGGCCAGCAGCTCGCACCGCTCGATGGCAAGGGATGCCACGGCCGCCATCTGCTCGGCCAGGCCGATCTCCTCGGGGCCGAACCACGGGGTGAAGGGGCTGGTCCACAGCACCAGGTCGCCGCGTCCATCCGGCAGGTGCACCACCGCCCGGGTGCTGTGCTCGAGGGCCTCCGAGCCGTCGGGTACCTGCCCGTGGGTGGCGACCACGGTGCCGTCGGCGCCGACGAGGGCCGCGCCGCGGGCGCTGAGGATGCGGCTGGTCGGGCGAAGGAGCTCCGCGGCGACTGCTTCGACGTCGGCCGCGCGAAGCACCGCCTGTGTCCCGGCGCGCAGCTGCGCTTCCTCCGGCCGTCGCCAGCGCAGGCGGGCCATCGGCGGTGGGCTGAACCCCAGCGCGAACACGATTGCGCTCAGGGTGGCGACGAGCCGGATGAGGAGGGAGACGGGGCCGCTGTCCTCCCCGAGGGGCGCGGCCAGCAGCAGGGCCACCGTCAGCATCGAGGTGGCCACGGCCATCAGCCGAGTGCGGATGCGCGCGACGCTGGGCTGTCCCCGTCCGGCGCTCCACAGCAGCCCCACCACCATCGCGGCCGTGCCCATCCAGTACCCGAGCGCCAGGACGACGTAGCCCACGATCCACGACGGCAGCTCCGCGCCTGGCTCGGGGATGACCGGCAGCGGCAGGGTCACCAGGACGATCAACGCCAGGCCGATCGCCGACAGGGCCTCCCATCGCCTGGGCAGCGGCGTGAAGGACCCGGTGAACCGCAGCAGCAGGTAGGGGAACGACAGCAGCAGCACGATCATGCTCCGCGACAGCGGCCCGGGCAGGTCCCACCCCAGGTGCTCGGGCAGCACGAACGCCCCCAGCGACGCGGCAACCGCGCCGAACGCCAACGCGACCCAGCGATCCGCGGGACGCCGTCGAGCCGACCCGAGGATCGCCAGCACTCCCAGCAGCCCGAAGGCGGCCACGAGCACGACGTCCACGACCAGCACCAGGTCGACCTGCACGGATCTCCGTTCCCACGAGTGTATACAGAGAGTACTATCGACCACACTCTCTGAAATCTTGCCCGTTCCGCGAGATTCAGTATCGCCCGACGGGACCGGTCCACTTCGACCCTCGGGTACGACACGATCCGAGGAGACAGCCCATGACCCGAGCAGGACTGCGGGCACCGGTGTCGACCGGCATGGAGGACGCCATCGCGGGCTCGCGCGTGCTGGTCGTCGACGACGAGCCGGCCAACGTGCTCGTCCTGGAGCGGATGTTCGAGTCCGTCGGCCTGACCGAGGTCCACGGGCTCACCGACCCACGCCGCACGCTGGAGATGGTCGAGGCGCACGCCATCGACCTGGTCCTGCTCGACCTGCACATGCCCCACATGGACGGTCTCGAGGTCCTGGCCGCGTTGCGCGCCACTGCCGATCCCGAGGGCTTCCTGCCCGTGCTGGTCCTGACCGCCGACGCCACGACCGACGCCCGCGACCGGGCCCTGGACGGGGGCGCCAACGACTTCCTCACCAAGCCCTTCGACCGTGTCGAGGCGCTCCTGCGGGTCCGCAACCTGCTGCGGCTGCGGCACCTGCACGTCCAGGCCATGTCGCGGCAGGCCGAGCTGCGCGCCGAGCTCGACGCCCGCGAGGCTGCCAGCCGCCGCGCCCAGCAGCACCGCGACGAGCAGCTTGCGCGCGTCGAACGGGCCCTGCACGGTGACGCCCTCTCGATGGTGTTCCAGCCGATCCACGATGTCGCGGACGGGGCGGTGGTGGGCATGGAGGCGCTGGCGCGCCTGGCGATCGAACCGTCCCGCGCCCCGGACGTCTGGTTCAGGGAAGCCGCCGCGGTCGGGCGAGGTGCCCAGCTGGAGCTGGCCGCCGCATCCCGCGCCCTTGCCCAGCTCGATCGCCTCGAGGGTTTCCTGGCGATCAACGTCTCACCCGAGGTCGCACGCCTGCCGGCGTTCACCGAGCTGCTGTCGGGCGTGGACTGCAGCCGTGTGGTCGTGGAGCTGACCGAGCACACCCGCGTGGCCGACGAGGTCGAGCTGGAGCGGGACCTCGCCCACCTCCGTGCACGGGGGGTTCGCCTCGCGGTCGACGACACCGGCGCGGGCTACGCGGGCCTGCAGCGCCTCCTGGGGCTCGCGCCCGACATCGTCAAGCTCGACATGGCCCTCATCCGCGGCATCGACGGTGACCCGGCCCGACGGGCGCTCGCAACCGCGCTGGTGACGTTCACCGACGAGATCGGCGCCGAGCTGATCGCCGAGGGCGTGGAGACCGAGGCCGAGCTGGCCACCCTTCGTGCCCTCGGCGTCCGGTGGGTGCAGGGCTTCCGGCTGGGTCGGCCGCAGCCGCTGCCGGCCACCGACGCCTACCGGTAGCGGTCCGCGAGCGCGAGGACGTTGGCGGCGTAGCGCCGGCCCGACTCGCTGGGCCCGTTGCGCACCACGCGCTCGGGACCCTCGAAGTAGGCCGCCAGCGTCCGCTCGATGTCCCCGTCGAAGCGCGAGTAGAGGTGGTCGAGGTACGCCATCCCCGCGGCCACGTTGTCGGCCGGGTCGGCCAGGTCGAGGCTGCGCCCGAGGAGGAAGCGGCCCACCCACTCCCCCGTCGCCGGCATGACCTGCATGATGCCGCGCGCACCGGCCGAGGAGACCACGCTGTTGTTCCAGCCCGACTCCTGCATGGCCAGCCCCAGCGGGACTGCCGGCCGCCATCCGTGCCGCTGCGCCTCCTGGGTGATCAGCCGCCGGACGTCCTCCCGCGAGCTGCCGGATGCCGACGTGGTGCTCGACGAGGAGGTCGTCGACGGCTGCGCCGCGTTCGAGGAGCCTCCGGCGACCCGCAGGTGCTGGCCGGCACGGATCAGGTTGGGGTTGGTGATGCTGTTCGCCTCGGCGAGCGCACTCGTGGACACCCCGTACCGCGCCGCGATGGCGGAGAGCGTCTCGCCGGGCTGCACCACGTGGCCCCCCACGGGCCCCTCACCGCCGGGGATGACGAGCACGGTGCCCGCCACGATGCGATCGGGGTCGTCCAGGCCGTTGGCGTCGACCAGCGATGCGGCGGAGACCCCGTGGCGGGCAGCGATGGCCGACAGCGTGTCACCCCCCTGCACGCGATAGTCCAGCCGGGCGTGTGCCACGCCGGGGAGCAACCCGACCAGCACGGTGGCGGCGACCAGCGATGCGCCGGCGCGTGCTCGCCTCGTGGTGTCCGTGCGTCCTTCACCCATCGTGTCCACCCAACGTGTTGCCAGTGTTGCCTGAGTAAAGGTAAGTCAACTACTGGGGTTTGGACAGGGTGAATTCGTCCGTATGGACACCGCCGGGCTCGGACAATTGGTTGCATATCGCTACCATTTGCGCATGCCACCAATCGCCGATCCGCTGGTCGGCCGCCCGCCATCGCTGGCCCGCCGACCCGCCTACCTCGCCACCCAGATCTCCAAGGCCGCGCTGCGCCTGCTGACCGACGCCTTCGCCGAGCACGACGTCCGCCCGGCCCACTTCGGGGTGCTCGCGACGCTGGACGACCTCGGTGCGTTGTGCCAGCGCGACCTGTGCGACCGCCTCGACATCGACAAGAGCCACATGGTCGGGTTCGTCGACGACCTCGAGCGTCGTGGCCTCGTCGATCGCGAGCGCGACGACGCCGACCGCCGCCGTTACCGGGTGGCGATCAGCCCTGCGGGTCGTGACCTGCTCGCCGAGCTCCGCCGCGTGCACGCCGCCTCGCAGGCCCCCTTGTTCGGCCACCTCTCCCCCGAGCAGGTCGAGACCCTCGCCGAGCTGCTGGGCAGCGTCGTCCAGCGCGCTGACCTGCTGCGCCTCGGCCCCGCCGAGTCCACGGACGCCGACGCCGACGCAGCCCTCGAGGGGGTGTCGTCGTGATGGCCGCCGCCCGTCGCCGCCTCGGCCAGTTCGAGTTCACCGCCCTGCTGGCCGCCACCATGTCCATGGCGGCCCTCGGCATCGACCTGCTGCTGCCGGCCTTCGGTGACATCCGCACCGACCTGGGCCTGTCCGTGGACTCCACGGCGGTCGCCGGCCTGGTCACCGCCTACTTCCTCGGCCTTGCGATCGGGCAGCCGGTCTACGGCCCGATCTCCGATGCGCTGGGTCGCAAGCCCGTGCTGTTCGCCAGCTTCGGCGTCTACATGGTCGGGGCGCTGGCCACTTCGCTGGCGCCGACCCTTCCCCTCCTCCTCGGTGCCCGGTTCCTGTGGGGACTGGGTGCGGCCGGCCCGCGGGTCATCACCGTGGCGATCATCCGCGATCGCTACGAGGGCGAGGAGATGTCGCGGGCCATGTCCCTGGTCATGTCGGTGTTCATGCTCGTGCCCGTCTTCGCGCCGACCATCGGGGCTGCCGGCATCAGCGTGGCGTCGTGGCGCTGGCTGTTCGTGGCCTGTGCGATCGCCGCGGGCCTGCTGGCCCTGTGGATGACCCGCATGTCGGAGACCCTCGACCCTGAGCTGCGCGGTGACCTCAACATGGGCCGCCTGGGTCGCGCCGCGAGGATGGTCGTCTCCAACCGGCAGACGGTCGGCTACACCCTCGCCATGACCTCGATGTACGGCGGCTTCACGTCGTACCTGGCCAGCAGCGAGCTGATCTTCGGTGACGTCTTCGGCGTCGGCGAGCGCTTCCCCGTCATCTTCGGTGGGCTGGCGATCGTGATGGGCTTCGGCATGCTGCTGAACGCCCGCATCGTCCGGCAGGTGGGGTCGGCCAGGCTCAGCCACATCACGTTGATGACCTACGTCTCGGCAGCCATCGTGCTGCTGGTCGCCTCGGTGCTGGGCGGCGGAGCCCCTCCCCTGTGGGCGTTCCTGCTGGTCATGGCCGTCGTGTTGTTCGGCCACGCCCTGATCATCCCGAACTTCAACACCATGGCGATGGCGCCGATGGGTGCGGTCGCCGGCATGGCGTCCTCCATCGTCGGTGCCGTCCAGGTGGCTGCCGGGGCGCTGCTCGGCGCCGTGATCGACCGCATGTACGACGGGACCGTGGTGCCGTTCTCCGCCTCGCTGCTGACCTGCGGTGTGGTCGCCGTCGGCCTCGTGATCTGGGCCGAGCGCGGCACGCTGACGCTGGCGCGGCCGGCCCGGCAGGCTCAGCCGGTGCCGAGCGCCGCCCGGTAGACCGCCACCGTGGCCTCGGCCACGGTGTCCCAGCCGAAGTCGGCGACGACACGCTGGCGGCCGAGCTCGCCCATGGCCGTGGCGCGGTCGGGGTCGGTCAGCAGCTCGTTGACGCCGTCGGCGATGCGCTGCTCGAAGGTGCCGGGCCGCGTCTCGTCGTAGGGGACGAGGATCCCGGTCTCGCCGTCGTCGACGACCTCGGGGATGCCACCCACGGCGCTGGCCACCACGGCGGTGCCGCAGGCCATCGCCTCGAGGTTGACGATGCCGAGCGGCTCGTAGACCGACGGGCAGACGAACACCGTCGCGTGGGTCAGCAGCTGCACGATGTCGGGGCGCGGCAACATCTCGTGGATCCAGTGCACGCCGTCCCGCTCGGCCCGGAGCGCCTCGACCTCCGCCCGTGTCAGCTCGCCGAGCTCCTCGGTGTCGGGGGCGCCGGCGCAGAGGATCAGCTGGGCGTCGGGGTGGAACTGGTGTGCGGCGGCAAGCAGGTGCGGCACGCCCTTCTGGCGGGTGATGCGACCAACGAAGATCACCGAGGGCCGGTCGGGGTCGATGCCCAGCCGGTCCAGCACGTCGGTGTCGTGGTCGGGCTGGTACAGCTCGGTGTCGATGCCGTTGCGGACGACGTGCAGGCGGTCGGGGTCCAGCGCCGGGTAGGCGTCGAGGATGTCGGCCCGCATGCCGTCGCTGACGGCGATGACGGCGTCGGCGCCCTCGTAGGCGGTCTTCTCCGCCCATGACGACACCGCGTAGCCGCCCCCGAGCTGCTCGGCCTTCCACGGGCGTCGCGGTTCCAGCGAGTGGGCGGTGACGACGTGGGGGATGTCGTGGAGCAGCTTGGCGATGTGGCCCCCCATGTTGGCGTACCAGGTGTGGCTGTGGACCAGCTCGGCCCTCTCGACGGCAGCCGCCATGCTGAGGTCGACCGACAGGGTCTGGAGCGTCGCGTTGGCGTCGGCCAGCTGCACCGCCGGGGTGTGGGCCGTGGCGTCGTCACGCGCGGCCCCGAAGCAGTGCACGTCGACGTCGACCAGCGCCCGGAGCTCGCGGGCCAGGAAGTCCACGTGCACACCGGCCCCGCCGTAGATGTCCGGCGGCCATTCCCTGGTCAGCATCGCGACGCGCATCGGTGTCACCGTACGCCACGCACGAGGCAGATGTTCGAGCGGCGGACATGTCCTGGGCGACACTGCCGACCATGGCCGACACCAGCCCACCCAGCGCCCAGTCCCTCCGCCTGTCCAGGGAGGGGGTCGTCGACTACGTCACCCGTGTGTGGCCACGGGCAGGACGGTCCTACGCCGACGGCCTGACGGAGCTGCGGCCGGGGTACTGCCGCTTCGAGCGGGTCGCCACCGAGCTCGACGAGCGGCCCGGCGGGACCATGCGCGGCCCCCTGCTCATGGAGGCGGTCGACCAGGCCGCGTACGCGCTGGTCCTGGGCCACCTCGGCGATGCCGCCCTGGCGGTGACCAGCCACCTGTCGGTGGAGTTCCTGCGCCGGCCCGCCATCGGCACGCTGATCGTCCTGGCCCACCTGCGCAAGCTCGGCCGGACCCAGATCACCATGACCTGTGACCTGCACGTCGACACCCCCGACCCCGACAGGCCCGTCGCGATCGCCACCGTCGCCTACAGCCAGGCCCTCCTCGGCTGACCGCCCCGGCCGGACAGGTGTGGGGCCGGGCCGTCGGGGGAACCCGTTCACCGTGCCTTCCCGACCCGACTCCGAACCCACCGACCAGGCCGCGCCCGACGCCGTCCTCCTGGACCTCGACGGCACGCTGGTCGACACGGTCTACCTGCACGTGCGCACCTGGTCCGCGGCGTTCGCGGAGGACCTCGACCACCCGGTGCCCGACTGGCGCATCCACGCCTGCATCGGCCTGCCGGGCGACTGGCTGATCCGTCGGCTGCTCGGCGAGGTGCCGGACGAGGAGGTACGGCAACGGTTGAGCCGTGGTCACCGCGAGCGGTTCCTCGCCGCGGCCGAGGATGGCCTCCATCCGACCCGAGGGGCCCTGGACCTGCTGCGCGACCTCGACGACCGGGGCGTGCCGCACGTCGTGGCCACCGCGGCCGGCAGCGAGGAGCGCGAAGCCCTGATGGCGGCGCTCGGCAACCCCGACATCGCCGTCACCGACGCCGACGACCTGCCGGGCGGCAAGCCCGACAGCAGCGTCATGCACGCCGCAGCCGCCCAGCTGGACGCCGACCCCAGCCACGTCCGCATGCTCGGCGACGCCCCGTGGGACGGCCATGCCGCCCGTGCGGCCGGGCTGTCGTTCGTGGCGGTGCGCACCGGCGGGTTCGGCGACGACGCCCTCCGCGGGGCCGGAGCCTCGATGGTGCTGGACGACCCCGCCGACTGCCTCGGCGTGCTCTGACCGCCTCCCCTGCAGCCGCCCCTCCTCCTCCAGCCAGCACCACCCTCCAGCCACCACCCTGCCCGAGCCAGACGCCCCTCACCAAGGAGACCGCCATGCCGCTGGACATCGATTCGCTCGCCGAGTACCTCAACGACCACCTGGGCGGTGCCGCCGGCGCGACCGACCTGCTGCGCCGACGCCTGGACGAGGGCCGTGGCGACGACGAGCTCGCCGAGCTGCTCGCCGGGATCGAGTCGCACCGCGCCCAGCTGGAGGAGCTGATGGGCGAGCTGGGGATCTCCCGCAGCGTCCTCCGCCAGACCGTCGGGTGGGTCGGCGAACGCATGGCGCAGCTCAAGCTGAAGGGCGAGGCGCTCCGCGACGACGGCGTGCGCGACCTGCTGGAGCTGGAGACCCTGTCCATCGGCGTGCACGGCAAGCAGCGGCTGTGGCTGGCGCTGGCGGAGATCCGCGGGTCGCATCCGGCGCTGGAAGCCCTCGACCTGGAGTGGCTGATTACCTCCGGCGAGGAGCAGCTGGCAACCGTCCAACGCCACCGACTGGCCGCCGTTCGCCGGGCGTTCGCCGAGCAGGATGGGTAGTCCCCAGCCGGCGAGGCCATACTGCGGCGCGTGACCACGACCACCCCGCCGACCTCGCTGCCGCCCGTCGAGTCCGAAGCAGAACGCCGCGCCGACCTCAAGCGGATGAAGACCCGCGCCACCGGATTGCTGGTCGGCGTCGCACTCGTCTGGGTGGCCCTGCTGCTGCTCACCGACGACGTCGGCGTGGCGGGCTACGCCATCGCCACCTTCGAGGCGGCCATGGTGGGAGCCCTCGCCGACTGGTTCGCCGTCACCGCGATCTTCCGCCATCCGCTTGGGCTGCCCATCCCCCACACCGCGGTCGTGGCGTCCCGCAAGGACCAGTTCGGCGTCACCCTCGGCCAGTTCATCCAGGAGAACTTCCTGACCCCGGACGTCGTCGGTCCGCGGCTGGCCGAGCTCGACGTCGCGAGCCGGGCCGGGGCATGGCTGGCCGACCCGGCCAACGCCGACCGGGCCGCGGCACACGCGGCCGGCATGATCGACCGCCTGGCCGAGAGCAGCGGCGACGACGACGTCATCACCCTCATCGAGCAGCAGGTCCGCCGGCGGGTCGAGGCCACCGACGCCGGGCCCCTCGCCGCCACCGGCATGCGGCTGCTGACCACCGAGGGCCATCACGAGCAGCTGCTGGACGAGCTGCTGGCCCTGCTCGACGGGTTCCTCGTCAGCAACCAGCACACGATGCGCGAGCGGTTCACCACCGAGTCGCCGTGGTGGCTGCCCGAACCCGTCGACGACGCCCTGTTCAACCGCCTCTTCGACGGGGTGCGCAACCTGATCAGCGACGCCGCCACACCGGGCGGCCCCGGTGGCCTGCGCGAGGAGATCCACAAGGGCATCGAGCGCTTCACCCGATCGCTCGAGGACGACCCCGACGTCGTGCTGCGCGCCAACGAGTTCAAGATGCAGCTGCTGGACAACCCCGAACTGCGCCGCTGGATCGCCGCGGTCTGGGGTGCGATCAAGTCCCAGCTGCGCGAGCAGGCGTTCGACGACACCTCGCGCCTGCGCCAGCGCATGCAGGAGCTGATCGTCCAGGGCGGTCAGCGGCTGCAGGACGATCCGGCGACGAACCGGGCCGTCAACGACCTCGTCGAGCGGACCGGGCGCGGTGCCGTCGAGCAGTTCTCCACCGAGATCTCGGGGCTGGTCAGCAACACCGTGTCCAGCTGGAACACCGCCGAGACCGCCGACCGGCTCGAGCTGCTGCTCGGCCGCGACCTGCAGTGGATCCGCATCAACGGCACCGTCGTGGGTGGCCTGGCCGGCTTCGTCATCCACACGATCGCGCGGATCGCTGGCTGACGGCGTTCGGAAACACCAGCCCGGCGGCAGGTGACGGAACCATCCGTGTCGAACCAAGAGTGGAGAAGCCGACCCACTTTCACGACCGGAGCCGATCGTGTCCCGAATCCTTGCCGCCGTCGTCGCCGTCCTGCTGCTGGTCCCCACCGCCGCGCTCGCCGAGGACTACACCGATCCCGACTACCGGGACCACGACCTGGACAGCATGGCGCGGGGCAACGGCCGCCAGCCCGCCCAGCTGACCGACCCGGCCTACGGGGAAGCCTTCGTGGGTGCCGGGGTCGACAGCTGGATGGCCGACGCCGGACAGGCGGCCAACGACCTGCGGGCCGGCCGGCTCTACACCGGTGGCGCGCGGTACGTGCCGGGCGGCTCGGCCGGCGACCCCCGCTACTACTACGACGTCGCGTCCATGGAGGTCGCCTTCACCGCCCGCACCGGCGCGAAGCTGACCGGCCACGTGTGGGCCCCCGTCGACGCCCCCGGCCGTCGGCCAGGCGTCGTCATCACCTCCGGGTCCATCCAGGGCTACGAGGCGATGTACTTCTGGGCCGCCCGTGACCTGGCCCGCCACGGCTACCTCGTCCTGACCTGGGACGCGCAGGGACAGGGCCGCTCCGAGGGCGTGGGCCACGCGCCCGGCAGCCCGATGCCGACGTTCGACGGAGTGCCGTTCCAGCAGTCGGCCAACTTCGTGGAGGCCACCGTCGACGCGCTGGAGTTCTTCCTCTCCACCCCCGAGGCCCCCTACGTGCCGCCGACGTGGACCGAGGAGGACGCCGCGGCCGCCCGCGAGGCCGCCGACGGGGTCGAGCAGCTGGACGACGTGAACCCGCTCCACGCCCTGCTCGACGCCGAGAACATCGGCCTGGCCGGCCACTCCCTCGGCGGGACCGGTGTGGGGACTGTCCAGCAGTGCTCCGACGAGGGCACCGTGTGGACGACCCTCGCCGAGCTGTGCAACGGACGCAGCTACCCCATCCGCGCCGTGGTCGGCTGGGACGGACTTCCCGGCGGCGTCACCCCGGTGGTCCCCGGCATGGACCAGAACGCCGACGGCTACTTCTTCAGCACCACCCCGCAGTACAGCTCGCCCGACCCCGACGCCAACCTCGGCCCGTTCGACGCCTGGGCCACGGCAGGGCTGGACGCCTACTCGATCACGGTCCGCGGCGGCACCCACCTGGAGTGGTGCGACATGCCGTACGCCCTGCCGGCCACGACCTACGGCACCCGCATGGCGACCGTGTACACGACCGCCTGGTTCGACCGGTACCTCGCACCGGAGGAGTCGACCCGCGCGGCGGCGCTGGACACGTTGATGACCGCACCCACTGCAGCTGCCGACCAGCCGGAGAGCGGCACCAACCTCTCCGGCAGCCGGGCCAGCGCCTACCGGCTGACGACCCTCGACGACTTCCCTGCGGTCCTGGAGACCCGAGACCTGCGGGCCACCGCCGGCTGGGCCGAGGTGGGCGACTGGGCCGCGATCCTGGCCGAGGACTGAGCCTGCCCCGGGGGCGTGCGACGTCTCGGCGCCGACCCCGGCCCCAACCGACACCCGACCGATGGAATCGCCCCCACCGGCGGATGGAATCCACCCCGGTCCATGGCCGAAACGCCGGAACAGGCGGGGTCGGACGGATGGAATCGTCCCCAGACGACCGTTCGATCCCCGTTGGATGGGGTCGATTCCATCCAACAGCCGCGCCGCGGGGATCAGACGGTGACGGCCAGCATGTCGGTGATGTGGTTGCGCAGCTCGCCGAGGCCATCGCCCTTGACGGCGCTCACCCAGAGGACCTCGTCGGACGCGACCTCGCAGGCCGTCGCGACCTCGCGCCGACGCCGGCCGCGGATCGACGGCTTGACCTTGTCGAGCTTGGTAGCGACGACGGTCAGGGGCACGTTGGCCTCGCGCATCTCCGCGATGACGCCGATGTCGAGCTTGGTCGGCCCGACGGCCCCATCGACCAGCAGCAGCAGGTCCACGAGCGGTTCGCGGTCGATCAGGTAGTCCTCCACCATCCGCATCCACTCGTCCCGCGAGGTCCTGGAGGCCTGCGCGTAGCCGTAGCCGGGGCAGTCGACGATCTGGGTGTCGTCGGTGACCGCGAAGGCGTTCAGCAGGCGGGTGCGTCCGGGGGTCGAGGAGACCTTCGCCAGCCCCTTCCGCTTGGCCACCGCGTTGATCAGGCTGGACTTGCCCACGTTGGAGCGGCCGAGCACGGCGACCTCGGCGCGCACGTCGGGCAGGTCCTCGTGGCGAGGGGCGGACATGACGAACTGCATCGGAAGGGGGCGGGCCATCCTCCCCATGCTGCCATCCCGGCGACGGATCGGGACCTGACCGTCGATCGGTGACCCGACCCTGTTTGGGGAGCGGGACGGCGGGGTAGGCGATGCCGAAGGGGGTGTGTCACCCATCCCCGTCCGTCACGCCGTTGGGAGGCACCCACGATGACCCGTCCGTCGTTGCGCTTGATCGTCTCGCTGCTCGGGGTGGTGATGCTGCTGGCCGCAGGCTGTTCCGGAGGAGGCGAGTCGGTCGAGGGCGAGGGCCTGGAGGAGCCGCTGGCCGACGCCACCGACACGCCGGAGGCGGGGTCGGACACCGTCGACCCCTGGGCCGCCGAGGACGACGCGGACGACGGTGGCGCGGACGACGGTGACGCGTCCACGGGTGGGGGTGGCACCTTCGTCGCCGCGATCGGCCAGCAGCCCGACCAGCTGGACCCGCACGTCACGACCGCCTACCCGAGCTTCCAGGTGCTGGAGAACGTCTACGACACCCTCGTCGTCCCCAACGCCGACACCCTGGAGATGGAGTCGTCGCTTGCCACCGACTGGGAGGTCAGCGAGGACAACCTGACCTGGACGTTCACCCTCGCCGAGGGCGTGGTCTTCCACGACGGGTCGACCTTCGACGCCGCCGACGTCGTGTACTCCTACAACCGGATCATCGACGAGCAGCTGGCCAACGCCTTCCGCTTCGGCACGGTCGAGTCCGTCGAGGCGGCCGACCCACGGACGGTCGTGATCACCCTGACCGAGCCGACCCCGAACCTGCTGGCCAACATCGGCGGGTTCAAGGGCATGGCGATCCTGCCGGAGGGTGCCGCGGAGGACTACGACCTGGCGACCGAGGCCGTCGGGACCGGCCCCTTCGCCCTCGAGGGCTCGAGCCCGTCGGGGCTGACCCTGCGCGCGAACCCCGATTACTGGGGCGAGGCCCCGTCGCTGGACACCGTGGAGTTCAGGTGGATCTCCGAGCCCACGACCGCGCTGACGGAGCTGCAGACCGGCGGGGTGCACTGGACCGACAACGTCCCGCCGCAGCAGATCGAGAGCCTGTCGGGCAACGACGACGTGGTGCTGGAGACCGTCCCGTCCAACGACTACTGGTACTGGACCGCCAACTTCGACCGGGAGCCCTTCGGTGACCCGCTCGTCCGCGAGGCGCTGGCGCTCGCCATCGACCGTGACGCCATCACCCAGGCCGCCACGTTCGGGGCCGGCACGGCCAACCAGACCGCCATCCCCGCCGACAGCTTCTGGGCCTCCGACCACGCCCCGTGGACCCACGATCCCGAGCGTGCCCGCGAGCTGCTGGACGAGGCCGGCGTGGCGGACCTGTCGATGGGCCTGATGGTCACCGACGAGTTCCCCCAGACGGTGACCGCCGCCGAGGTGATCGCCAGCCAGCTCGGCGAGGTCGGCATCGACGTGGAGATCCAGACCGAGACGTTCGCCACGTGGCTGGACCGGCAGGGACAGGGTGACTACGACGCGTTCATGCTGGGCTGGCTCGGGAACCTCGACCCGTTCGGCTTCTACCACTCCCAGCACCTGTGCGAGGGCTCCAACAACTACCAGGGCTACTGCAACGAGGAGGTCGACGCGCTGCTGACACAGGCCGCCGTGGAGACCGACGAGGACGCCCGCCGGGACCTCTACAACGACGCCGTGGAGATGATCGTCGACGACGGCAGCTACTGGTACCTCTACAACCCCGACGTCGTGCAGGCCTGGTCCCCCGACGTCGAGGGCTACACCATCCGCAGCGACCGAGCGATCAACTTCGAGACCGTCAGCCTGAACGGCTGACCCGTGGGGGCCTACCTGCTCCGGCGGACGCTGCAGGCGCTCGGCGTCCTGCTCGGCGTCAGCGTGCTGGTGTTCGCCATCATCCACCTGGTGCCTGGCGACCCCGTGCGCCTGGCGCTGGGCACCCGGTTCGACCAGGAGACCTACGACGCCCTGCGCAGCCGCGCCGGGCTGGACCAGCCCCTGCTCCAGCAGTACGTGACGTGGCTGGGCGGGGTGCTCCAGGGTGACTTCGGCGTGTCGTTCCGGTCGGGGCAGACGGTCCTGTCGATGGTCACCGAACGGCTGCCCGCCACCCTGTCGCTCGCCGGCGCCGCCGTCGTCGTGGCGCTGCTGATCGCCCTGCCGCTGGGCGTGCTGTCGGCGATCCGCCAGGGGTCGCGGACCGACACGATCGCCACGGCGATCAGCCAGTTCGGCATCTCCGTGCCGGACTTCTGGATGGGCATCCTGCTGATCCTGCTGTTCTCGTTGACGCTGGGCTGGCTGCCCGCGTCGGGCTACGTCGGGATCACCGAGGACCCGTTGGCCTGGGCCACGCGGCTGATCCTGCCCGGCGTCACCGTCGGGGTGGTGTCGGGGGCGGTGCTGACCCGCTTCGTCCGGTCCTCGGTGCTGGAGTCGCTGGGCGAGGACTTCGTGCGGACCGCCCAGTCAAAGGGGCTGTCGGAGCGACGGATCATCCGCGAGCACGTCCTGCCCAACGCGCTGGTCCCCGTCATCACCGTCACCGGACTGCAGCTGGCCTACCTGCTGTCGGGGGTCGTCGTCGTCGAGGCGGTCTTCGCCTGGCCCGGGCTGGGCCAGCTGGCGCTGGACGCGGTGCAGGACCGTGACTACCCCGTCCTGCAGGGGGCCGTGATGTTGTTCGCCGGCTTCTTCCTCCTCGTCAACCTGCTGGTGGACCTGCTGTACGCCGTCGTCGACCCGAGGATCCAGTACTGATGGCCGCTGCGAGCACGATGACCGACCCGGTGGAGGTCGAGGCGGGGGCACCACCGGCCGCCGACGACCGACCGCGCTGGCGCCGGACCCTGTCGTTGGTCACCACCAACCGCCTGGCGCTGTTCGGCCTGGTGACCCTGGTGGTGCTCGTGCTGGTGGCGCTGCTGGACGAGACGCTGGCGCCCTACGGCTACAACGCCGTCGACGTGCCCTCCCAGCTGCAGGCCCCCTCGTGGGACCATCCGTTCGGGACCGACAACCTCGGGCGCGACGTGCTCAGCCGGGTGCTGCTGGGGGCCAAGGTGTCGCTCCAGGTCGGCGTGGTCGCGGTCGGGTTGTCGCTGACGGCCGGGACGACGATCGGCCTGGTCGCGGGCTACGTCGGCGGCAGGCTCGACGACCTGCTGATGCGGGCGATGGACGTCCTGTTCGCATTCCCCGCGATCCTGATGGCCATCGCCGTCCTGGCCATCCTCGGCCCGGGCACGACCAACGCGATGGTGGCGATCGGGATCGTCTACACGCCGATCTTCGCCCGCGTCGCCCGCGCCTCGACGCTGTCGGTCCGCGAGGAGGTCTACGTCCGGGCCGCTCGGTCCGCGGGCGCGTCGGACCTGCGGATCATGCGGCTGCACATCCTCCCCAACATCGCCGCACCGGTGATCGTCCAGGCGTCGATCTCGCTGGCGTTCGCCATCCTCGCCGAGGCGGCCCTGTCCTTCCTCGGCCTCGGGACGCAAGCGCCCAACCCGTCATGGGGCCGGATGCTGTCGGAGGGCCGCGAGTTCCTCCAGCAGGCGTGGTGGATGGCGTTGTTCCCCGGCCTCGCCATCTTCGTGACGGTCCTGTCGTTCAACGTCCTCGGCGACGCCCTGCGCGACGCCCTCGACCCGCGCCAGGCCTCGGCGATGGAGTCCAGGGGGTTCGGCTCGTGACCGGCCACGACGACCAGCGCGATCGGGGCCTCCCTCGTCCCGAGCCGACGTCGGGCACGATCCGCGCGGCCGACGCGCCCGACGACGGGCACGATCGGGGCCTCCCTCGTCAGGAGGCGACGCAGGCCCCGATCGCGCCAGCCGGGGGCGGACGACCCGACGCCGACCCCGTCCTGGAGGTCGAGGACCTCCGCGTGTCGTTCGGGACCCGACGGGGGACCGCCGAGGTGGTCAACGGGTTGACCTACGACCTGCGCCCCGGCGAGACCGTCGCGCTGGTCGGCGAGTCCGGCAGCGGCAAGAGCGTGTCGTCCCTCGCGCTGCTCGGGCTGCTGCCCACTCCCCCGGCGAGGGTGGCCGGCTCCATCCGACTGGAGGGGCAGGAGCTGGTCGGCGCGTCCGACGACACCCTGCGCACCGTCCGCGGCAACGACATCGCGATGATCTTCCAGGACCCGATGACGTCGCTGAACCCGGTCATGCCGATCGGCCGGCAGGTCACCGAGGGCATGCGCCTGCACCTCGGGCTGTCGGCCAAGGACGCACGCGACCGGGCCGTGGACCTGCTGACCCGGGTGGGCATCCCCGCCCCCGGCAAGCGGATGGACGACTACCCCCACCAGCTGTCCGGCGGCATGCGCCAGCGGGTGATGATCGCCATCGGGCTGGCCTGCGACCCCACCGTGCTGATCGCCGACGAGCCGACGACGGCGCTGGACGTCACCATCCAGGCGCAGATCGTGGAGCTGGTCCAGCAGCTGCAGGCCGACACCGGCACCGCCGTGCTGTGGATCACCCACGACCTCGGCGTGGTGGCCGGGCTGGCCGACCGGGTGATGGTCATGTACGCCGGCCGGATCGTGGAGGAGGCACCGGTCGACGCCCTCTACGACGACCCGCGCCACCCCTACACCCGCGGGCTCCTGGCGTCGTTGCCGGTACTCGGCGAAACCACCGACGAGGGGTTGGAGTCCATCCCCGGCCTGCCGCCGGACCCCGTCGCCATGCCACCTGGCTGTCCGTTCTGGCCCCGGTGCACCGTCCGCGACGACCCACGCTGCGAGCACGAGGCCCCTCCCCTGCTCGAGGTCGGTGAGGGACACCGCGCCGCGACGTTCTACGCCGAGGCGATGGCCGACCGCCCCTCCCCCGTCCGCGACGCCGGGGACACGACGCCGGAGGCCCCCCACCGTGACTGAACCAACCGTGCCCGATCCGCTGCTGGCCGTGGAGGACCTGCGGGTGTGGTTCCCCGTGAAGGAGGGGCTGCTGCGCCGTACCACCGGCCACGTGCGCGCCGTCGACGGCGTGACCTTCGACATCCGCCGGGGCGAGACGCTCGGGCTGGTCGGCGAGTCCGGCTGCGGCAAGTCCACCACCGGGCTCGCGCTGCTGCGGCTGGTCGACCCGACGGCCGGCCGCGTGGTCTTCGACGGCACCGACGTGACCGCGGCGTCCCGAGGCGAGCTCCGCGAGCTGCGACGGCGCATGGCCATGATCTTCCAGGACCCGATGGCGTCGCTGAACCCCCGGCGGACCATCCGTGCGTCGATCGCCGAACCGCTGGAGATCCACGGGTTGCACCGTGGTCGCCACCGCGAACGGGTCGCCGAGCTGATGGAGCAGGTCGGCCTGTCCCCCGACCACATGGAACGCCATCCCCACGAGTTCTCCGGCGGCCAGCGACAGCGCGTCGGCATCGCCCGCGCCCTGGCCGGCGAGCCCGACCTCATCGTCGCCGACGAGCCGATCGCCAGCCTCGACGTGTCGATCCAGGCGCAGATCATGAACCTGCTCGAGCGGCTCCAGGCCGAGCTGGACCTCACCTACCTGTTCATCGCCCACGACCTCGCGGCGGTGCAGCACGTCTCGGACCGCATCGCCGTGATGTACCTGGGCCGGGTGGTGGAGGTGGGGGCACGCGACGCGCTGGTCGCCGACCCCGCCCACCCCTACACCCGTGCGCTGCTCTCGGCCGTTCCCGTCCCCTCCCCCCGGGTGGAGCGGACCCGTCGCCGCACCGTCCTGACCGGCGACGTGCCGAGTCCGCTGGACCCGCCGTCGGGCTGCAGCTTCCGGACCCGCTGCCCGGACGTGTTCGAGGCCTGCGGGAGGGTCGACCCGGCGCTGGTCACTCGCGACGAGCTGCCGGACCGGCCCGTCGCCTGCCACCTGTACGGGGTGGAGGGTGAGGAGGTCCCTCGGTCGCCCCACCCGGACGCAGGTGCGGGCGACGCAGGTGTGGGCCCAGAGGTGTTGGGGGTAGCGTGACCACATGTCCTCCAGCTCCCTGCGGATCCGGCCGGCTGCCGCAGACGAGCTCGGGCAGGTCGCCAGCCTCGTCCTCCACGGCCTGGCGGAACGATGGGGCACCCTCGACCCCCACCTCGACCTGGACCTGCAGTCGCTGTCGGAGGGGATGGCGCACGGCCTGGTCCTGACGGCGTGGCTGGGCCCGACGCTCGTGGGAACCGGCACCCTGGTCGGCGGACCGGACACGGCGGAGATCGTGCGCATGAGCACCGCCCACGACTTCCGGCGGCGCGGCGTCGCCACCAGGCTGCTCGCCGCCCTCGTCGACGCGGCGAGGGACCGCGGTGCCGCGCGCGTGGCGCTGGAGACCACCGCCACGTGGACCGATGCCCGCCGGCTCTACGAGCACGAGGGCTTCGTGCTGGACGCCGTCGTGCACGGCCCCCACGGCGACGACGCCCACTACCACCTGGACCTCGACCCCCTGCCTGTTCCTCCCTGATCGCCCGCCCCCATGCGGGACGTGCCGGGTCCGTCAGGCGACGTCGCCGTCGACGTACACCCAGCGGGTGCCGCGGCGGTCGAACCGGCTGCGTTCGGTCAGCTCGCCGGCACCATCGGGGGTCCGGTACCGGGCGGTGAAGGCCACGATGCCGGTGATGTCGTCCTCGCCGCCGTCGACCACCTCGGTGACCGCCAGCCCCTCCCACACGAGCGACGGGTCGGGGGTGATCCGGTCGGGCCGGGTACGCGGATGCCAGGTCCGCAGGAGGTAGTCGACGTCATCGGTGGCGTAGGCGCTGTAGCGCGACCGCATCAGCTGCTCGGCGGTGGCGGCCTGCCGTGCCCCGAGGTGGAGCGGACCACAGCAGGCGTCGTAGCGGTCGTCGCTGCCGCAGGGGCACGGGCGAGGGGGGACGGCGGGCATGGCGGCAGGGTAACCACCCGCCGACGCCGCGGTCAGCCCAGCGCCGCGTCGAACCGCGCGCGCAGGTCTGCCAGCCGTTCGACGGGTTCGTTGGCGAAGACCAGGCGCAGGTGGTGCTCGCCGGAGGGCCCCCAGCCGTCCATGGGCGTGGCCGCGACCCGGCCCTTCCGCATCAGCCGGTCCGACAGCTCCCCGGGTGACACGCCCAGCGGGCGCGTGTCGATCAGCAGCGACCAGCCACCGTCCGGCCGCACGCACGGATAGCCGTCGAGCTGCTCGAGGATCACCCGGCTGCGGGCCTCCAGCACGTCGGTGAACGCCCGCACGTCGGCCTCGGCATCAGGGGCCGTCAGCGCGGCTGCCACGGCCTGCTGGGCGATGCCGACCTGGCAGACGACGTTGGCCATGCCGACCAGCGCCACGTCGGCCATGATGGGCGCCGGTCCGACGACCCAGCCGACCCGCCAGCCGATCATGCGCAGCTCCTTGGACGCCGACCCGACCGTGATGGTCCGGTCGCGAAGGGCCTCGACGGCAGCCGGTCCCCCGTCGATGGGGCCACCGAAGCGCAGGCGGTCCATCGCCGTGTCGTGGATGATCCACGGCCGGTGGGCCCCGGTCCGCTCCGCCAGCGCCGCCCAGTGGGACGGCCCCATCACGCCGCCGGTGGGCATGCTCGTGATCACCGCGGCGGTACGTGGGCCCACCGCTGACGCGAGCTCCTCGGGGTCAACCAGCCAGCCATCCGGTGTGGCCCGAGCCGGGACGAACCGTGGCACGCCGCCGGCCAGCCGGACCCGGTTGACCAACCCGGCGTAGATCGGGTCGGTCAGCACGACCTCCTGCCCGGGTTCGACGGTCGCCAGCAGCACGTTCAGGATGCCGTTGAGGCCACCGGCGACGCTGACGCACTGGGTCCGCGGGTCGTAGGCGACACCGTCCCGCGCGCCCACCCATGCACAGGCGGCCTCACGCAGGGACAGGTGGCCCTGGAACGGCAGGTAGCTGTTGGCGTCGTCGTCGCCGATCGCGGTCACCGTGGCCTCGACGGCCACGCGGGGTGGGCGGACGTCGACGTCGAGGTTCTCCAGCCGCAGGATCTCCGGGTCGGCCAACGCATCGGCCGCATCGCCGACCCTGTCCACACCGATGCCCGGCACGTGTGCCAGCCGACTCACCCTCATCGCTCAACCTCCGCTAAGTTGGTACACATGGACCAGAACACCGAACAGACTACGCCGGGAAGCGTCGTGGGGCGCAACGTTCGTCGACTGCGGGAACGGCGGGGCCTGTCGTTGGCGGACCTCGGCACCCGTGCGGGCGTGTCGAAGACGACGGTGCACGACTTGGAGGGCGGATCGGCCAATCCCCGGCTGGAGACGCTGTACGCCGTCGCGACTGCCCTGTCGGTCGGGCTGGCCGACCTGCTGACGCCACCGGAGGAGGACCTGCCCGACTGGGTGGTCAGGGCGGAGGAGGGGCCGATGGTCCACGGCGAGGCGGTCGACGCCCGGTTGGTCGGCAGGATCGAGGTCGAGGGCCACATCGAGGTCTACGACTTCGTCGCCTCGGCCGGCCTGCAACGGTCACGCGCCCACGCGGGCCACGTCCGGGAGTGCCTGCTGGTCCACGACGGCACCGTGCGGATCGGCCCGCAGGCCGCGCCCGTGGACCTGGCCCCGGGCGACGCGATCCTGTTCACCGCCGCGGGTGACCACGTCTACGGGTCGCCGGACGCCGGCGGCGGGCGTGGGACCCTCCTGGTCATCCACTCGGGGGTCACGCCGTCCTGAGCCACCGGTGCCGACCTCACCGACTCCGTGCACCCGCGCACCGACTCGTGCACTACCGCCGGTCGGGGCACGAAGCTGCACTTCCCAGCCCGCATGGTGTGCAGCAACGCCGCCGGGTGATCGGAGCTGCACGAGCCGGGGACTGGACCCGACACGGCCAGCTCGCCCCTCGGACAGCCGGCTCGCGCCTGGGACGGCCACCCGACGGGAGGGTCGGACTGCCCTACATGCGAACGGCCGACATGACCACGAACCGCGGGTCGCTGCCGAGCACCTCGACGTTGCCGAACAGCCGCTTGAGCTTGGCGTGGTAGGCGAGGTGGCGGTTGCCGACGACGACGATCCGTCCGCCCGGGCGCAGGACCCGTCGGGCATCGCCGAACATCTCCCAGGCGATGTCGTCGGTGACGACGCGTCCCTGGTGGAACGGCGGGTTGACGACCACCAGGTCGGCGCTGCCGTCGGCGCAGGCGGTCAGCCCGTCGGCGACGTGGAACGTCGCCTCGGCGTCGGGCAGCGTGCGAGCAAGCGTCCGGCGCGCGGACGCCACCGCCAGGTCCGAGACGTCGGTGAACACCAGCCGTGCGTCCGGGTTGTCCCGCGCGACGACCGTCCCGACGATGCCGGTGCCGCAGCCGAGGTCCACGACGTCGACCGCGGTCCCCGCCGGCGGCAGGACCGTCGGCAGGTGCGCCAGCAGCAACCCCGTGCCGTCGTCGGTGGCCCCGGCGCCGAACACGCCCGGCAGCGCCACGACGGTGACGCCGTGCGACTCGTGCGTCGTCTCGCCGAGCACGACGTCGTGGTCCGGTGCCGTGCCGATGCGGACGGGGTCGACCTGCACGAGCAGCAACCGCGCCTTCTTCCGGGCACGGGTGGTGACGGTCGGCCCGAGGATTCGCTCGAACAGCTCCACGGTGCTGGTGTGGACCTCCCGGGTCATGCCGGCCCCGACGACGACGGTGCCCGGGGAGGACGCGGCGGCGATCTCGCGGAGCTGCCACTCCAGGGTCGCCTTGGCTCGTGGCACCTTCACGACGGCCACGCCGACCGGTGGAAGGCCGTTGCTGGCCGGCACGACCTCCGCGGCCGTCGGCTCGAGTCCGTTGGCGACCAGGTTGGCTCGGGTCACCTCCCACGTGAGGGCGGAGTCCGCCCACGAGGCGGGGTGCCGATCGGCCAGGCCGACCGCGAGCGCGCCGAAGCGGTCGTTCACCAGGACGGTTCGTCCGTGGGCGGTCTCCACGCTGCCCGGTGCGACGGGCGCCTCGACGTCATCGGCCAGCAACCCGTCGGTGTCCCCGGACATCCAGGCCAGCACCAGCTCGTCGGCGGCGTCCCACGCCCGGAGGTTGTCGGGCTGCGGACGGCTGGGGTGGCGTCGCAGGACGACGGTCCGGCCGTCGGGCAGGGTCAGCTGGGTCTGGGGAGGCACACGGTCGAGTATGGCCGTCCGCGCCACCCTGCGTATCCTCCCGCCCCGATGGCCCTCCCCTCCTCCCCCGTGCCAGCTCCTGCTGCAGACCGCCGGTGGAGGGTCGGTGTGGCCGTGGGGAAGTTCAACCCGCCGCACCTCGGCCACGTCCACCTGCTGACCGTCGGTGCCGGTCGGGTCGACCACCTGCACGTGCTGCTGTGCGACCGCCCCGACCAGACGATCCCGGCGGCCGACAGGGCGAGCTGGCTGGCCGATGCGCTGCCCGACAACGTCACCGTCCATGTGACGCCCGACGACCTGCCGGAGGCCAACGACCCGTGGGCAGCCCGGGCGCTGGAGGTGCTGCCCGAACCACCGGACGTGGCCTTCACCTCCGAACCGTGGGGGCCCGGCTGGGCACAGCTGATGGGAGCCGACCACGTGGCCGTCGACAACGACCGGACGACGGTGCCGGCCAGCGGCACGGCGCTGCGATCCGACCTGCCGGGCACCTTCCACCTGCTCGTCCCGGCGGCCCGTGCTGCGCTGGCCCGACGGATCGTCTGCGTCGGCGCGGAGTCGACCGGGAAGACGACCCTTGCCAAGGGACTGGCCGAACACATCGGGACCGTCTGGGTGCCGGAGCACGGCCGCTGGTACTGGGAGGGCCGCCGCTACCTGGCCGATCAGTCCTGGGACACCCAGGAGTTCCTGCGGATCGCCCGTGCCCAGGACGCGCTGGCGGACGACCTGTCACGACTGGCCGTCGGGGGTGTGGTCATCGGGGACACCGACCCGCTGGTCACGGCGGTCTGGCACCGTCGCTACCTCGGCGTCGACGACCACGCCCTGGACCTGCTGGTCGAGGAGACCCGGCCGGACCACTACCTGGTCTGTGCGCCCGACTTCGGATGGGTGCAGGACGGCACCCGCGAATCGTCGGACGAGCGGGAGGCCATGCACGTCGACACCCTCGACCGGGTGCGCCGGTCCGGCGTGCCGTCCACCGTGCTGACCGGCGGGGTCGCCGAACGGCTGGCGACGGCGTCGGCCGTCTGCGCCGACGTCGCCCGACGCCCACCCCTCACCTGACCCGGCGACCGCCGCCCACCTGACCCGACGTCCCCCATCCAACGAACCGGGACCCTGGTCCCACAACCGACGGGCAGCAGGGCCCTGTCCGTTGGGCCACCCTCGCCGCACGATGGTGGACGCGCCGCCCACAGCCGGCGGGCGACGCTGACCGTTCGGAGGAACCCGTGAACGTCCGTCGCCGCTGGGCAACGATCGCGTTGTCCGCACTCTGCCTCGTCTTCGGCCTCGTCGTGCCCGCATCGGCGCAGGCCACCATCTCCAGTCCGGGTCCGTTGACCACGATCACGACCTCGCCCGACCTCAACTGTGCGGTCAACCATGTGGACGACACCGCCGGCGAGTTCTACGCCAACACCGCCTGCGGCACCTTCGTGGCCCTCAACGGCACGCTGTACGGACCGGCGTCGATCCCGGCCGGCAGCGCCCTCGGCAGCTACACGCCCTACACGACCGCAGGCCAGACCAGCGGCGGTGGCGGCAACGTCAACGACCCGTACAGGATCACGACGACCGTCACGCTCGGTGACAGCGGCGTCAGCCTGACCCAGGTCGACACCTACGTCACCGGTCAGGCGTCGTTCCGGACCGACATCACCCTCACCAACAACGGTCCGTCGTCGGTCTCGGGCTACGTGTACCGCGCCGCAGACTGCTACCTGGCCAACTCCGACTCCGGGTTCGGTTCGGTCGGCAGCGACGGCCGCGTCGGCTGCACGAACGAGACCAGGGCGGAGGAGTTCGTCCCGATCACCGGCGGGTCGACCTACTTCGAGGGTGGGTACTCCGAGACGTGGGGCATGGTCGCGACCCAGCAGGCCCTGCCCAACACCTGCCGCTGCGAGGAGCGCATCGACAACGGGATGGCGCTGGCATGGAACGTCACCGCCGTCAGCGGCGGGAGCCGGGTCACCGTCTCCACGGCCACGTCGTTCGGCACCTCCACGACCGGGACCGACCAGGTCGAGGTCGTCCAGGCGAGCACCGGCACCTCCACCAACGAGCAGGGACAGGTGACCTTCAACGTGTCCCGCCCGTCCACCCGCGACCTGACCATCACCATCCGCCCGACAGTCGTCCCCGGCTGCGACATCCTGTCCGTGACGATCTTCCACAACGGCTTGTCCTACCCCGCCTCCGACCCGGAGGGTGACGGGACGTGGACGGCGACCATCCCCCGGTCCCAGCTGGCCGAGGCCGACATCACCTACTCCGTCACCGACACCTGCGGGACGAGGACTGGATCGGTCGGCCGGGTGACGTTCTACGACCCGAGCGGCGTGATCACCGACGCCGCGACCGGGGCCGTGATCCCCGACGCGACGGTGACCCTCCACAACGTGCCCGGCTGGCGCGCCCAGACCCCGGGCGACACCGGTCCGCAGACCTGCGAGACCGTCGACACCCGTGGACCGGGTGGCTGGACCCAGCCGGCCCCGACCAGCGACGGCGTCGTCGCCGTGGTCAGCAGCGGCACCTTCACCCCCGACGTGAACCCGCAGCGCACCGACCTCGATGGCCGCTACGGCTGGGACGTCGTGACCGGCTGCTGGTACGTGACCGTCTCCGCGACCGGCTACGCCTCGCTCACCAGCCCAGTGGTCGGCGTGCCGCCGGAGGTCACCGACCTCGACCTGGCGCTCGACCCCACCGGCGGCGGCACGACCCCCGTGGGCGTGACCCGGCTGGCCGGTGCCGAACGGATCGCCACCGCCAACGCCATCAGCCAGGACACCTGGTCGGCCGGCAGCGCCGATGTGGTCCTGCTGGCCCGGCACGACAACTTCCCCGACTCGCTGGCCGGCGGTCCGCTGGCCGTGGCGGCCGGGGGACCCCTGCTGCTGACCCCGTCCTCGGGGCTGTTCACCACGACCGCGCAGGAAATCGTGCGTGTCCTGCCCCCCGGCGGGCAGGTCATCCTCCTCGGCGGGGTGGCCGCCCTGTCGGAGGACGTCGCGTTCGACCTCATCGACCTTGGCTACACGGTGTCCCGGGCCGACGGTGCGACGCGGTACGACACCGCGGTGATGGTCGCCCGGATGACGGCCACCTCGCCCTCCACCATCTTCGTCGCCGACGGCAACACCTTCGGTGACGCCCTCGTGGCCAGCAGCGCCGCCCCCGCGATGGGCAACGCGACCGTCGTCCTGACGTCCGGGAACACGCTGCCGTCCTCGGTGGCCGACTACCTCGACGCCAACGTGGGGGCCACATGGCTGACCGTCGGCCAGGCCGCCACGGCTGCCCTCGGCAACGAGGATGCGTCCTACGTCGGCGTCGACCTGCCCGACACGTCGCGGCTGGTCGCCGAGGCGTTCCACCCGGCACCCACGGCCTTCGCCGTCGCCAGCAGCGAGAACTTCCCCGATGCCCTCGCGGGAAGCGCCCACGCCGGCCGACTGCTGATCCCGCTGCTGCTGTCCCCGACGAACGGGATGACGTCGTCGGTCCTCGGGTACCTGCAGGCCAACGGTCCGTTCCGGACCGCCTACCTGTACGGGGGCACGGCCGCCCTGAGCAACCAGGTCGCCCAGCAGGCAGCCGCCGTCATCGGCTGACCCCAACCGTCATCGGCTGACCCCAACCGTCATCGGCGGACCCCAGCCCGGGGTGTGTCGTCTGGATCGCAGGACACGCGGCCCGGACGACACCCCCACCCCGGGTCGTTGCCCCAACGGCACCGACGACCGGTGAGGCGACACGCCGCTGGGGTGTGGTGCCCCAGCGGTGCCGGGAGCGGGTCCGGCGACACACGGTCTGGCAGGCTGCGGGGCCCATGACGGCCTCCACGCTGCACAGTCCTTCCGCGCCCGCCACGCCGGTGCCGCCGGCGCCGCTGCTCGGGCGCCCGTGGGAGCACCGCCACGCCGTCGTCGCGGGCCTCGGGTCGCTCGCGGCCTGCGCGGGGTACTGGCTGGCCACCAGGGCGGTCGCCCCCGACGTCACGCCGGGGGCCGTGGAGTTCCTCGGCACGATGACGTCGCTCTGGTCGGTCTGGATCACCCAGCGGCGCAACGTGCTCGCCCTGCCGATCGGCATCGTGTCGGTCGCGCTGATGGGGTGGTTCTTCCTCGACATCGGGCTCGGCGGCCAGGTGCTGCTGCACTGGGCCTACTACCTGCCGGTCCAGGGCTGGGCGTGGTGGCACTGGGCCCGCGGCGGCGAGGAGGGCGGCGAGCTGACCGTCGGCCGGCTCGGCTGGGCAGCTCGCGCCGGGTGGCTGATCGCCATGGGGGCGGGCACCGTGGTCCTGGGCCGGGCCCTGGACGCCGGCTGGGACGACGCCCTCTACACCACCTGGGACGCCTCCATCGTCGCCGCGTCCGTGGTCGCCATGGTCCTGCTGTCCACCAAGAAGGTCGAGTCGTGGTGGCTGTGGATCGGTCCGGTCAACATCTCCGCGATCGGCCTGTACGCCCGCACCGGGGCGACGATGTTCGCCGCGCTCTACGTGCTGTTCCTCGTCATGGCCGTGGTCGGGCTGGTTCGCTGGCGGACGGCCGCCGCGTCGCACGCACCCTGACCTGCGGGCAGGGATTCGTTCGACCGACGTCGAAACCCCCACCATGAGCCGGTTGCGCGCCCTTGCGGCGCTTGTCCTCGTCCTCGTGCTGTCCGCGCCCGCCAGCGGACAGGTGCCGCTGGTGGACGCCGCCACGTCGACCGACACCAGCGACGTCACCGTGGGTGACGAGGCCGACCGCACGGCCCTGGTCGACCCGTTCATCGGCACGTTCGCCCCGGGCTTCACCAACCCCGGCCCGGTCCTGCCCCACGGGATGGTCGGGCTGGGCCCCGACACCGCCGAGGGGCCGCTCAACTACGGCGGCTACTACGTCAACAACACGCTCGTCACGGGGTTCAGCCACACCCACATGTCGGCCGGGGTCTTCCACGGCGGCCACATCCCCGTCATGCCGGTCCTCGGCGACGTGGACACCCGCATCCTCGACCATCCCGGCGGCGCCCCCGTCCCGGCCTACGCCTCCCCGTTCGACCGCGCCACGGAAGCCGCCGAACCGGGCTTCTACACCACGACCCTCACCCGCTACGGCGTCACCGCCGAGCTGACCGCCACCCTCCGCACCGGCCTGCACCGCTACACGTTCCCCGCGCTCAGCCAGCGAGAGGACCGCCACATCGTCGTCGACGTGGGGCGCACGCTGCGTGGACTCCACGGCGGCGAGGCCGTCCTTCGCGACGACGGGCTGGTCACCGGGGTGGTCCACACCGACGTGGCCGGTCCGATGCCCGTCCACTTCGCGCTGGAGGTGGACAAGCCGATGGCCTGGACGCTGCTGGACGGCGAACCGCTCGAGATCGGCCGGCGCGTCACCAGCGACGGCCGTCTCGGCGTGATCGGCACCCCCCACGTCGACGCGCCCGACCCCGTCCTCGGCGTCCGTGTCGGCATCTCCTACACCGACGAGGAGGGGGCGATCACCAACCTGCGTGCCGAGCAGCCCGGCTTCGACCTCGAGGCGACCCGGGCGGCCGCCGACGCCGCCTGGGAGCAGGCCCTCGGGCGGATCGAGGTGACGGGCGCCAACCCGGCCGACACCGTCCGGTTCCACACGGCCCTGTACCACGCACAGCTGTTCCCCAACCTGCACTCCGACGTCGACGGCCGGTACCGCGGCCCCGACCAGCGCATCCACCGCGACACCGCGCACGACCACTACAGCCAGCTGTCGCTGTGGGACTCCTACAACGGGCAGAGCGCGCTGCAGGCCGTCATCGACCCCGACGCCTACGCCGACATGCTGGTGTCCCTGGCCGACTTCGCCGACCAGAACGGCGGGGTCCTGCCCCGCTGGCAGCTGGGCCCCAACGATCCCGGCTACATGTCCGGCGACCCGGTGATCCCCTTCATCGGGGAGGGCTGGTGCCGCGGCCTGGTCGACGATGGCCTTGCGGACCGGCTCGAACCCGCGATGCGAACGCTGCTGGACCGCCGTCCGGCAGCGTGGCACGACCTCGGCTACCTGCCGGTCCCGCACGCCCCGCTGCTGCAGCAGCTCGAGGCGGGGGGCCGCAACGCCGGCACGACGCTGGAGTACGGGCTGGCCGACTTCGCCCTCGCCCTGATGACCGACGACGAGGCGCTGGCAGCGCGCTCGTTGGCCCACCGGACGCTGCTGGACCCCGAGACCGGGTTCGTCCGACCGCGCGACGAGACGGGTGCGTGGCTGCCGGAGTTCTCCCCCGAGAACGGCTACGGCTTCCAGGAGGGCACGTCGTGGCAGTACTCGTGGCTGGCGGCCCACGACTACGGCGGGCTGCTGGACGCGATGGGCGACAGCGCCCACGAGCTGTCCCCGGAGGAGAAGCTCGACGTGTTCTTCGGGCTGCCGGCGAGCGGCACCGTGCCCGTCGTGTGGCCGAAGGTGCAGAACCAGGCGACCGCGTTCGGCGTGGCGTACTACGGCAACCAGTACGCCCCGGGCAACGAGCACGACCTGCAGGCCCCGTTCGCCTACAGCTGGCTGGGGGTGCCGTGGAAGACCCAGGCGGTGACCCGTGCGGCGGTCAGCGTCTACACCCCCACACCCGACGGGCTGCCGGGCAACGACGACCTCGGGGCCCTCAGCGGCTGGCTGGTCTGGGCGATGCTCGGGCTGCACCCGGCGGTGCCCGGCGCCCCCGGCTACACCATCGCCTCGCCGATGTTCACCGAGGCGACCATCCACCGCCCGGGCCACGGCGACCTGGTCATCACCGCCGACGGCGCCTCGGCGGCGGGACGGTTCGTGCAGGACGCGACGCTCGAGGGCGCGCCGCTGGACACCACGTGGCTCACCGACGCCCAGCTCGGGCTGGTTCCCTCCTCCCCCACCAGCCAGCCGACGACCCTGTCGTTGGAGATGGGCGAGGTGCCGTCGGACTGGGCGGCGGGCTCGACCCCACCCTCGGCCTCGACCGACCCGCTGGGGGCCTGGGGCTGCGCCGGCTGACGCCAGCCCGTCAGCCGTCAGCCGTCAGCCGACGGTCACGCCCAGGACCGAGCCGATGCCGTAGGTGACACCCGCGGCGATCAGGCCGAGCAGCAGCGACCGGGTACCCGTGCGGGCGATGCCGGTCCCGGTGATCAGCGCCGTCGTGGCACCCAGCCCGAACAGGGCGAACCCGGCGAGGGTCAGGCTGAGCGCGACGGCCGCGCCGCCGGCCAGCCAGAAGAACGGGATCACGGGCACGATCGCGCCGAGGGAGAACAACGCGAAGGACGTGCCGGCCGCCTGCCACGCCGAGCCGCCCAGCTCGTCGGGGTCGATGCCCAGCTCCTCGCGGACCATCGTGTCGAGGAAGGCGTCGGGGTCGGACATGATGTCAGCCGCCGCACGTTCGGCCTCCTCCTGCGACATGCCCTTGGCCTGGTAGATCAGCGCCAGCTCCTCGGCCTCGGCCTCGGGCATCTCCAGGATCTCCGCCCGTTCCGTCGCGATCTGCGCCTGGTTGAGCTCCCGCGAGCTCTGCACCGACAGCCATTCCCCCAACGCCATGGAGATCGCCCCGGCCAACAAGCCGGCGAGGCCGGTCAGCAGCACCGCATCGGCGGCGAACGACGCGCCCGCGATGCCCATCACGAGGGAGGTGTTGGACACCAGCCCGTCGTTGGCGCCGAGCACCGCGGCACGCAGGGCGTTCCCGCCCACGGCCCGATGGCGACCCTCCAGCCGCGCCAGCACCCCGCCCCGCACGCCGCCGTTGCCGGGCGCCGCCGCCGACTCGCGGCGGAGGGCGTCGAGGATGACGGCGTGGCTGCGTTCGTCGGCCGGCAACGACGTCCCGGCGGCCTCCGGCTGGTTGTCGTACATCGTCCGGCCCGCACGTTCGGTGGACGCCATGACGTTGCTCAGCACACCGACGCCCCACCGCTTGGCCAGCCAGCCGAGCACCCGCGACCGGCTCGACGGATCGGCGGACGGCACCTCCTCGCCCGCATCGCGCAGCCGGTCGGCCCACAGGTCGGCGTGCCGCTCCTCGGTCTCGGCGAGCCGCAGGTACACGCCGGCGACGGCCTCGTCCTCCTCGATGTCGGCGGCGACCCGGTACAGCCAGGCCGCGTTGACCTCCTCCACGTAGTTCTCGCGGAAGCGGGCGACGTCTTCGCTGGTGGCCACGTGTTCCTCCTACGACGAGGCGGCGACGCAGCTGCGCCGCACCGGGCAACGGTAGCCGTCAGCCGCCGGTGGTCATCACCTGCTGCACCGCCAGTCGCAGCACCAGCCCCCGCAGCTCGTCGGACACCCGCTGTCCGGCGGCGTCGACCGCTTCCGGGGAGAGCGTGCCCTCGGTCCGCACGGTCACGGTGACGCTGTCGGCGGGCCCCGTGGTGTCCACGCCGACGACCTCCGCGCCGATCTCCTCCTCCACGATCGCCTGGACCCGGCCGAGGTCGGGACCGCGGCCGGACAGGCCGAAGAGGAACAGGGCCGCCAGCACACCGACCAGGACCGGCGCGGTGAACCGGACGTAGCGCTTGCGTCCCGCACCGGTCCGGTTGACGTGCACGCCCAGCCACAGCAGCACACCGGCGCTGGCCGCGGCGATGCAGGCGATGTTGGTGACGAACAGCAGCCCGGCTCCGATGGCCAGCCGGCCGCTGAGGGTCAACCCCAGCCCGAACACGCAGATCGGCGGCACCAGGGCCGCGGCGATCGCCACGCCGGCCAACGCAGCCGGGATGCCCTTGCGCGCCCCGGCGTAGCCGCCGACCACCCCGGAGGCAGCCGCCACCCCCGCGTCGATCAACGACGGCGATCCGCGGCCCAGCATCTCCGCCGTGGGGGCGTCGGGCCCCACCAACGCACCGATCAGGAACGCCGTGCCCGCGACGAGGAACGCCCCGACCGACACGGTGATCGTGGCGCGTCGCAGCGTACGGACCTCACCGTCGACCAGCGCCGTCCCGATCGCCACGATGGGGCTCATCAGCGGCGCGACGAGCATCGCCCCGATGATCACCGCCGAGGAGTCCAGCAGCAGGCCGAAGGTGGCCAGCATCGCGGAGATGACGCACAGGACGACGAAGTCGGTGTTCAGCGTGGCCTGCAGCCGAGCGGTCCACACGAGGGACTGCTCCTCGGCCTCGGTCAGCCGTGGCCGGAACCGCCGGACGGCCTGCGCGAACCGGTCGACGACGCCGGTGGTCCGGTCGGGACGCGAGATGGCCAGCACCGGTCCGCGGAGGGTGTCCATGGCGCCGCGGGTCGTGTCACCAAGGCGGCTGCCGGCGAAGTCCGCGATCGACCGGAACCCGACGACCGTCAGCTTGGTCGACGCCACCTGGCTGCGCAGGCCCTGCGGCACGGTGCGGGCCTCGACCACCCGTCGGGTGCAGCTCTCGGCACCCTCGAGCTTCTCCGCTTCCATGGCGAGGATCAGGTCGCCCTGCTGCTCGGTGTCGGAGGGCAGCCGGACGTGCAGCAGCTCCACCGGCTTGCCGAGGCCCTGTCCGAGGATGATGCCGAGCCGCGCGGCCACCCGGGCGTCGGCGCTGCCGTCCACCCCTGCCACGACGCCCTCGATGGCCTCCAGCCCCTTGCCGTGGCGTCCTCGGCGGTACACCAGCACGTCGCACTCGGCGGCCCGGATGACCTGCTCGGCGACCCCGCCGACCGCGACCTCGCCGGGGGTCGGGGCCTGCACGCCGAGCAGCACCATGTCGGCGTTCTCGTCACGCGTGGTGTCGAGGATGCCGCGGGCGACGCTGGCGGCGGGCCGGGTGATGACCTCGATGTCGATCTGCCCGTCGCGCGCCCGAACGGTGTCGACGATGTCCCGGATGGCGGAGATCCGGTCGAGGTTGTTCTCGGCGTCGGCGTCGCCGAGCACCACGATCAGCGCGATGACCCGCCCGCTGTCCTTGCGCACCACCGCGCGGGCCAGGCCGAGCAGCTCGGGCGCGGTGTCGGGGTTGGCGACCGGCACGACGACGGTGCTGGCGTGATCGGGCACCGCCGCCCGCTCGGGGACGGCAGCGTCCTGCCGTTCCACGGGCTCCGTGGCGGAGCGCGGGGACGGGTCGGTCGGTTCGGTGCCTGGATCGGGTGCGGTGGTGCTCATGGGCGTCGCAGGAGCGTATGAGATCGGCGGCCCGTGGCACGAGACGCGGTCTCGCCTTCCCCACTATGCGTACGGACGCGAGGATCACCGGCGTAGTCACCGGTGACGCCGACCGTCACCACATCCGATCGTGCGAGCGCGGACTCGCCGGTCGAGCCGAGGAGCCATCCATGCCCAGCACGTCCCCGTCCCGCCGTGTGCCCGTCCCGGCCACGCTGATCGTCGCCCTGGCGGCCGTCCTGGCCCTGCTCGCGGGCCTCCTGTCCCCCACCGAGGCACGCGCGGGCGACGACGAGGTCGTCGAGGTCCTGGTGCTGGGCAACCGCGCCGACCTGATCAGCGACGGCAACGTGCTGGTCGAGGTGACCGTCCCGACCGGCGAGGATGCCGCCTCCCTGACCGTGACCGCCGGCGACGTCGACGTCACCGACGCGTTCGCCGTCCGCGACAACGGACGGTTCATGGGCCGTGTCGAGGGGCTGCCGCTGGGCCGGACGCGGCTGACCGCGACGCTGCCGTCGGGCCACGGCGCCCACATCGACATCGACAACCACCCGCGGGGCGGCCCGGTCTTCTCGGGTCCGCAGATCCAGCCGTGGACCTGCCTCGACGGCGCCATCGACGACCAGTGCAACCGCGAGACGACCTGGTCCCTGCACTACATGCCGACGTCCGGGACCGGCTTCCGTGCCTACGACCCCGACAACCCACCGAATGACGTCGCGACGACCACCACGACGGAGGGCGAGGAGGTGCCCTACATCGTGCGCCGGGAGGAGGGCGCCATGAACCGCGACAGCTACGCGATCGCCGTCCTGTTCGACCCGGAGGCCCCCGACTACGAGCCATGGGCCCCGCAGCGCGGCTTCAACGGCCGCATGGTCATCGTGCACGGCCAGTCCTGCGACACCGCCTACAGCCAGGTCGAGGCGCTCGACGTGATGTCCGACAGCTACCTGTCGCAGGGCTTCGCGGTCGCCTCCCACGTGCTGAACCACTCCGGCCACAGCTGCAACGTGGTGGTGCAGGCCGAGGCGATGCTGATGATGAAGGAGCACTTCGTCGAGCGGTACGGCGAGCTGCGGTGGACCATCGGCACGGGGTGCTCGGGCGGGGCGCTGGCCCAGTACTGGACGGCCAACGCCTACCCGGGCGGGATCTACGAGGGCATCACGGCGTCCTGCTCGTTCCCCGACGCCGGCTCGTCGGCCAACCAGTACGTCGACTACGACCTGCTGCGTGAGTACTTCGAGTCCGAGGAGGCGCTGTCGGCCGGCATCGTGTGGACCCCCGACAAGCAGGAGGCGGTCTACGGGCACCCCAACGCCATCAACGCCGTCACCTTCACCGAGGTGATCCCGTCCTCCGGCGACCCGAGCCGCCGGCAAGCGCTGGCGCAGGTGCAGGGCGGCCTCGGTGGCCAGCGCTGTCCAGGCTTGCCCAACGACCTGCTCTACGACGCCGAGTCCAACCCCGACGGGGTCCGCTGCACCCTGCAGCAGTACAACGCCAACGCCCTGGGCACCGACCCGACGACCGGCTGGGCCAACCGGCCATTCGGCAACGTCGGGATCCAGTACGGCCTGTCGGGCCTGCTGGAGGGCACCATCTCGCCGGCCGAGTTCGTGCACCTCAACGCCAACGTCGGCGGCTGGGACCCCGACTACAACGTGCAGGACGAGCGGTACGACGCCGACCGGGCGGGGCTGGCCAACATCTACCGGTCGGGCCTCAACAACACCGCCTCCAACCTCGACACCACCGCGATCATCGACAACCGCGGGCCCGACCCCGGGGCGTTCCACGACACCTACCGGACCTACGCCCTGCGCGACCGGCTGGTCCGCGAGCACGGGCACGCCGACAACATGCTGCTGTGGCGCGGACCGGTGCCGTTGCTCGGCGACGCGACCTACGCCACCGCCTCGGTCCTGGCCATGGACCGCTGGCTGGCAGCCGTCGACGCCGACACCTCCGACCTCGGGCTGGACGAGAAGATCGTCCGCAGCCGCCCCGAGGACGTCGACCACCGGTGCGCCAACGGGGTCGGCATCGACCTCGACCCGGCGTTCTGCGACGCCGTCATCGACGTGTACTCCACGCCGCGGATCGAGGCCGGGGCCCCGTTGACCGACGATGTGATGCGGTGCCGGCTGATGCCGGTGGAGGAGGCGGACCACGGCGGAGTCGAGTTCACCGACGAGCAGCTGGCCACGCTCCGGGAGGTCTTCCCCGACGGCGTGTGCGACTGGACCCGGCCGGGCCTGGACGAGACCGACACCGTGCCGTGGCTGGACTACTCCGACCGCGAGGGGGGCGTTGCGATGGGACCCGCGCCCGTGTCGGTGCCGTTCGGGCCGGGCGAGCAGCCCGTCGACCCGCCGGTCGACCCGGCACCCACGGGCCCGCGCATCCAGCGCCACGCCGGCGACACCCGCATCGAGACGGCCGTCGCCGTGTCGGAGGCGTCGTGGACGACGGCGTCCACGGTCGTGGTCGCCAGGGCCGACGAGTTCGCCGACGCGCTGGCCGGCGCCCCGCTGGCGGTGGCCGTCCGTGGCCCGCTGCTGCTGTCCGACCCCGACGGCGTCCCCGACCCGACGATGCGCGAGATCGCCCGGCTGGGCGCGACCAGCGTCGTGCTGCTGGGTGGTGAGGCTGCGCTGTCCGCGGCGGTGGCCGACCAGCTCGGCGAGCTGGGGCTGGCCGTGCGACGCCTGGCCGGCCCCACCAGGGAGGGCACGTCGATCGCGATCGCCCACGAGATGGGCACGGCCGACGGGGCGGTGCTGGCCGCGCGGGACAGCTTCGCCGATGCGCTCAGCGTCTCTGCGCTGGCCGGGGCCGAGGGGCTGCCGATCCTGCTGGTCCAGCCCGACGACCTCGGTGAGGCGGCAGATGTGCTGACCGCCGGGGCCGACGTGCTGGTGGTCGGCGGTATCGCCGTGGTTGGCGAGGAGGTGATCCGTGCGGCCGACGACGTCGGTGGCACGGTCACGCGCCTGGCCGGCGCCACCCGCTACGACACGTCACGGGTGATCGCCGAGGCGGCCCTGACCCGTGGCCTGTCCGCCGACACCGTGTGGGTGGCCACCGGCCGGGACTTCGCCGACGGCCTGGTCGCCGGCGCGGCAGCCGCCCTGGACCGCGGCCCGCTGCTGCTGGTGGACGGGGCGGACACGGCCGGATCGCCGGAAGCGCTGTCCTTCCTGACCGACCACGCTGCTGACATCGTGCGAGTCAACGTCGCCGGGGGCCGGGCTGCGGTCAGCGACGTGGTCCTGGACGTCGTCGACCGCACCCTGGCGCCGTGACCCCGCGGTCGCGCCTGTCCGGATGTCACCGGGCAGGCGTACCGTGCAGGGCATGGCCCACACGCGTCCGCCCCTCGGCGATGTCCCCCTGTTCGCCCCCTGTCCACGGTGCCGTGGGGTCCTGCGTGCACGGGTCGACCTGCGGGTCGACCCGGTCGTGGGCGCGCTGGACTGCCCGTGGTGTCGTCAGCCGGTCCGGGTCCACCCACCTCGGTGATCGACGACGCACGACCGGACCCCTGCCGGGTCGGGCACGTCGGCTGCACCGATCCGCGTGGCTGGGTCGGTACAGTCTGACGCCATGACCGTTGCGAAGATCTGGACCATCATCCGGTGGCCCATCGCCATCGTTGCCCTGCTCGCGGTGGCGAACTACGCCTACCCGCGGTTCCTCGACACCCTCGACACCCTCGTGGAGTTCGATGCGTCGGGGTCCATCCTGGCGCCGGCGAGCGAGTCCACCGAGACCGAGCTGCCGGTGTCCACCGTGCCCACCGCGGTCCCCACGCTGGCACCGCCCACCGGGCCGGTCACCGACGGGGAGGCCGCCCCCATCGCGGACTTCTTCGTCAACGACACCGTCGCCGACATCGACAACACGTCGCTGATCCTGTCCGACGACCCGGCCGACAGCATCGTGGTCGCCTTCGACCTGCCGCCGGGTGACCCGGGCTGCATGTCGTCGTTGACCCTGGGCCTGAGCGTCGAGGACGTCCTGTCGACCACCGAGCTGGGCATCTACCCCTCCTCGATGATCGACGCGGCCAACGTCGTGGACAACCAGCAGGTCGACGGCGACCTGAAGGCGTCCCCCTCCCCGATGGCGACGGCGCTGGTCGAGGCCGAGGGACGGCTCGAGCTGGACGTGCTGGGCGGCTACCAGTCCTACTTCCTGCTGGAGCAGCCGCCGGGCACCCCGTTCGTCCTGACGATCGAACCCACCATCGACATCGAGAGCCAGGGTGGCGTGCGCATCGTGTCCGCCAACGTCGAGTCCGACGCCTCCCCCACCCTCACCTGGGTCGGGACCCCCGGATGCCCCGTCGGTGAGGGCACCACCGAGGGCCAGTGACCCTCCTCGGAACCGCTGAACGCCCCGACCATCGGTCGGGGCGTTCGTCGTTCCTGGCGGTGGGATCCGCTACTTGCGGTCCTCCCACTGGGTACGGATCGTCACGCCCAGGCGCAGCGGCGTGCCGGTGAAGTCGAAGGTCTCCCGCAGCTTGCGCTCGAGGTAGCGCAGGTAGCTGGCCTCCAGCCGCTGGTTGGTGAACAGCTTGAAGCGGGGCGGGCCGACGGCGACCTGGGTGACGTAGCGGATGCGGACCGGGCGGTGGTTCTGCCCGAGGGGTGGCGGCGTGGTGGCGACAGCGTCCTTGAGCCAGGCGTTGAGCTGCCCGGTGGGGATGCGCCGGTTCCAGCACTCCAGCACGTGGTCGATGTCACCGAAGAGCTTGCCGACGCCGCGGCCCGAGGTCGCCGAGATGCGACGCATCGGGGCGAAGTCGAGGAAGGCCAGCAGCCGGTCGCGTTCCTTGGCCAGCTGCGCACGACGCTCGTCGTCGACGAGGTCCCACTTGTTCTGCACCAGCAGGACGCCACGACCGGAGTCGATGATCTCGCGGGCAAGCTTCTGTTCCTGCTCGCCGATCGTCTCGCCGGCGTCCAGCAGCAGCAGCGCCACAGAGGAACGGTCCAGGGTCTTGCGGGTCCGGACCGTCGAGTAGTACTCGGTCGTGTCGACCTTGGACTTCTTCTTGCGCAGCCCAGCGGTGTCGATCATCCGGTACACCCGGTGGGTGCCGTCGTCGGCCTCGACCTCCAGCAGCGTGTCGACGGGGTCCCGTGTGGTGCCGGGCACGTTGTCGACGATGACCCGTTCCTCGCCGACGAGGCGGTTGAACAGGCTGGACTTGCCGACGTTGGGGCGGCCGATCAGCGCGATGCCGGGGATGCCGTCGTCGTCGTCCTGGGGCCGATCGAACGCACCGACCGCGCGGAGGCGCTTGACGACGACGTCGAGCAGGTCACCGGAGCCCTCGCCGTGCAGCGCCGACAGGGTGTAGGGATCGCCGAGGCCCAGGCCGTACAGCTCGGCCTCGACGGCCATCCGGTCGTTGGGCTTCAGGGTGTCGCCCTTGTTGGCGACCAGCAGCACCGGGATGCCGGCGCGACGCAGCCACTTGGCGACGGCCTCGTCCTCGGCGGTCACGCCGACGGAGGCGTCGAGCACGAACAGGACGAGGTCGGCCTCGGTCGTGGCCTGCTCGGCCTGGGCGCTGACCAGCTCGTCCATGGTGGTGCGGTCGGGCGCCCAGCCGGGTGTCCACCCACCCGTGTCGATGACGGTGAAGGACCGTCCCAGCCAGGTGGCCTGATGGGTCGACCGGTCACGGGTGACGCCGGGCATCTCCTGCACGATCGCGTCCCGCCTGCCGGCGAACCGGTTGACCAACGTCGACTTCCCCACGTTGGGACGGCCGACGATCGCAACCCGGGCACCCCCGACCGCGCGCGCCTGCCATGTACTCATCTTCGATGCCTTCCGGTGCCCTCAGCTGCCCCCGGCCGCAGTTCGGGCGAGGTCGGCCACGGTAGCAACCACGTGATCCAGCGACATCCCCGTGGTATTGACCACCACGGCGTCGTCCGCCCGCACCATCTGCGCCGCGTCGGCGGCGTCCCGGCGATGCAGGTCGGCGATGTAGTGGTCCAGCCGGTCGGGTTCACCGGCCTGGAGCGCCCGTCGACGTCCCCGTTCCTCCACGTCGGCGTCCAGCCAGACCTTCAGGTCGGCGTCGGGGACGATGCGGGTGGCCGCGTCCCGACCGTCGACGACCCCGCCGTCCCGGGCGATGCCGCTGCGCTGCGCGGCCAGCAGGAGCTCCCGCACCGGCCGGTGCGCTGCCACGGCCGACACGTGGGCGGTGACGGTGGCGCCGCGGATGTCGGACTCGACGTCCTCGCCGTCCAGCAACGTCCGCCCGTCGATCCGGTCGATGACCACGCCGCCGACGACCGCGGTGACCGCGTCGACGTCGGTCGGGTCGACCTCTGCCCGGAGCACCGCCAGGGTGGCGGCCCGGTAGTAGGCGCCGGAGTCGACGTGGGGGACCCCGAGCACGGTCGCCAGCGCGTCGGCGACGGTGGACTTGCCGGACCCGGCAGGTCCGTCGATGGCCACGACGATCACGCCGGGCGGACCTCGCCGCCGAGGCGGACCAGCGCTTGCCAGAAGCCCGGGTAGGTCTTGGCGACGCAGCCGGGGTCGTCGATGACCACGCCGGGCAGGCGGGCGCCGACGGCGGCGAACGACATCGCCAGGCGGTGGTCGTCGTAGGTGTCGAGGGTGGCGTGGCCGGTGGCGTTGGTGCCGTCGATGACCAGCCCGTCGGGCCGTTCCTCCACCTCGGCCCCGACCTTGCGGAGCTCGGTGGCGAGCGCGGACAGCCGGTCGGTCTCGTGGCCGCGGGCGACCTCGACGCCGGTGATCGTGGTGACCCCGTCGGCCAGGGCGGCGATGGCCGCGCAGGTGGTGACCTGGTCGGGCATGTCGGACAGGTCGATGTCGCCGGCGGCGATCGGCCGGTCCGGGCCGGCGACGACGATGACGTCGCCTTCCCGGGTCACGTCGGCGCCGAAGCGGGCCAGGACGTCGGGGAAGACCGCGTCGGGCTGCAGCGTGTCGGGGCTTGCGTGCACCACGGCCACCCTGCCGCCGGTTGCGGTGGCCAGGCCGAACAGGTGGGCTGCGGCCGAGGCGTCGTACTCCACGGTCTGGTCGCAGGCGGTGTAGCCACCGATGCGGACCTGCCAGGCGTTGTCGCCGACGGGGTCGACCACCGCACCCCACACGTCCATGGCCGAGGTGGTGAGCTCGACGTAGGCGGCGGCGTGATCGCCGAGCGCCCGGACGGTCACGGCCTCGCGGGCGTAGGGTGCGGCCAGCAGCACGGCCGAGGCGTACTGGCTGGATCCGGTGACGTCGATGGCGACCTCGCCGCCGGCCAGTCCCCCGCCGACGGTGACGGGCGGATAGCCGTCGTGGTCGATGGCCACGGCCGCGCCGAGGTCGCGCAGGGCCTCGACCAGGGGGCCGATGGGCCGGTTCCGCAGCGGTTCCTCGCCCGTCAGCGTGACCTCGCCGTCGGCGAGGGCGGCCACGGCCGTGGCGAACCGGATCGTCGTGCCGGACAGGCGGCAGTCCAGCGGGGCGTCGGGGGCGCTGATCCGACCGCCGGTGCCCGAGACGTGCCAGGCATACCCCGCTTCGCCGGGCGAGCCGACGTCGGACACCGCGGCCCCGAGGCCGGTGACGACGTCGCGCATGGCCGCGGAGTCGTTGCTGACCAGCGGGTTGCGCAGCACCGAGGTGCCGTCGGCGAGGCTGGCCAGCAGCAGCAGGCGGTTGGTGACGCTCTTGCTGGCTGGCGGGGCGACGCTGCCCGACAGGGGGCCCGTCGGGACGATCTCGAACGCGTCGGGGATGGCGGTCACGACGCGCGTTCCAGGACCTCGTAGCCGTTGGCGCCGAGGGCTTCGTGTGCCTTCTCGGCCGCCTCGAAGCCGTTGACGGCCAGCCGCATCTGTCCGCGCTTGCCGTCGGGGGCGTGGTCGATGCCGATGTCCTCGATGTTGATGCCGAGGCCGCTGACGGTGGAGGTGATGTCGGCGATGGCACCCGGCGCGTCGGGGATGACCACCCGCAGCTCGACCAGCTGGCCGGACACCCCACCCTTGCCGGGCATGGCGTTGCGGGCCTCGCGGGCGTCGGTGAGCATCGCCGACAGCCGTTCGCTGTCGAAGTCGTGCAGCATCATGCGCAGCTGCCCGATCCGTGCGGCGTACTCGTCGAGCACCTGGACGATGGCCTCGGAGTTCTCGCGGCAGATCTGCAGCCACATCTCCGGGTTGCTGGCGGCGACCCGGGTGGCGTCCCGGAACCCCCCGCCGGCGAGCAGCAGCAGGCGGGCGTCCTCCTTGCGTGCCCGCTCGGCCGCGAGGGTCATGAGCGTGGTCGCGGTCAGCTGCGGCACGTGGCTGATGACCGCGACCAGCAGGTCGTGGGCCTTGGGGTCCACGACGACGGGCTGGGCACCGACGCCGGCCACGAGGGCCGTCATGCGGTCAAGCGCAGCCTGGTTGGTGGAGGCCGTCGGCGTCAGGAGCCAGGTGGCGCCGACGAACATGTCGGCCATGGCCGTTTCGGGACCGTGTTCGTGGGAGCCGGCCATCGGGTGGCCACCGACGACGTGGACGCTGCTGCCGGCAACCGCCCGCTCCATCGCAGCGACGACCTCGCCCTTGACGCTGCCGACGTCGGTCAGGATCGCGTCCTCCGCCATGTGCGGGACGACCTGCTCGGCGACCTGCTCGATGACCGACGGCGGGACGGCGAGGACGACGACGTCGGCGTTCTCCGCGGCGTCGGTGAGGTTGGTGGTGGCCGAGTCGAGCGCGCCCTTGGTGAGGGCGGTGGCCAGGTTGGTGTTGTCGGCATCGTGGCCGACGACGGTCTTCACGCTCTCGGCCCGACGAAACGCCAGGCCGAGGGATGCACCGATCAGTCCGGTGCCGATGATTGCTACGCGCATGGTGGTGGTCTCCAGGTGATGTCTGTGGTGCCGGTCATTCCGGCAGGTCACTGCGCAGCTGGCGTGCGCCGCGCAGGTAGGCATGTCGAAGGGCGGCGCGAGGCCGCTCCGTATAGACATGCGCCATCACCCGGATGCAGAGCGGGATGTTGGATTCGCCGTCGATGCCCAGCTCGCGGGCACACACCATCGGGACGTCGCTGATGCCGGCCTTGCGGACGGCGGCGGCGGGGAACTCCGAGGTGATGTCGGCGGTGGCGGTGAACAACATGGAGATGATGTCGTCGGGCTGCAGGTCGTTGCGCTGCAGCAGCTCGCCCAGCATCTGGGCGGTGCGGACGAGCACCTCCTCGCGGCTGTCGGTGTCGAGCGTGATGGCGCCACGAAGCGCCTCCACACGCAGGCCGGAGGGTGGCATCAGCTGGTCTCCTCGTTCGGGGCGGCGTCGAGGCCGACCGCGGCGTACAGCTCGCGGACCTCCTTGCCGTTGAGCGGACGAACCTTGCCGGGGCCGATGTCGCCGAGGTGGATGGGGCCGATCCGGACGCGGACGAGCTGCTCGAGCTCCAGCCCCACGGCCTTCATCATGCGGCGGACCTCACGGTTGCGTCCCTCGGCGATGACGATCTCCAGCAACGACCGGGTCTGGTCGGCGATCTTGAGGGTGGCCTTGCGGGCCTTCGCGGGGCCGTCGTCGAGCTCGACGCCGTTCTGCAGCTGGTGCAGGTGCTTGCGCGACACCGGCCCGCGGATCTGGACCATGTAGGTCTTCTCGACCTCGTAGCGAGGGTGGGTGACCCGGTTGGCAAGCTCGCCGTCGTTGGTGAGCAGCAGCAGACCGGTGGTGTCCTGGTCGAGCCGGCCGACGGGGAACACCCGCGGGTTGGCGGGGACGTAGTCGATCACGGTCGGCCGTCCCTCGGGGTCGTTGGCCGTGGTGACGACGCCTGCCGGCTTGTTGAACAGCAGGTACACGAGGTCGGTGTTGACGTGGATGCGTTCCCCGTCGATGGCGATCACGTCGACCTTGGGGTCGGCCTTGTCGCCGAGGGTGGCGGTGCGACCGTTGACGCTGATCCGGCCCTCGGCGATCAGCCCCTCGCACACCCGTCGGCTGCCCTGCCCGGCGTGGGCAAGGACCTTCTGCAGTCGTTCAGCGGGCATCGTCGGTGGGCTCCTCGACGGTCGTGGCCGCCTCGTTGGGGGTCTGTTCGGTGGTCGTGTGGGTCGAGGACGGGTCGGTGGACGACGTGTCGGTGGATGACGGGTCGTCCTCGTCGGGGTCGTCGTCGACCCGGGTCATGTCCTCGACCAGGTTCTTCGCGGCCTTGATGGCGGCGTTGGCCTGCTTGTCGGCGTCGTCGAGCAACGCGGTCAGCCGGGCGCCGGGTGCTGGCGTATCGTCGCCGTCGTCGGCGTCGCCCTCGCGTTCCAGCGCGACCAGCTCCTTGCGAGCCGCACGGTAGCCGCCCGGGGCCGGTTCGGGGGGTGGCGGACCGGTCGGGACCAGCGCCGGCAGCGCCGGCAGGGTCGACAGGTCGTCCAGTCCCAGCTTCTCGAGGAACGAGGCGGTGGTGCCGTACAGCAGCGGCTGGCCGGGCGCGTCGGCGCGACCGACCTCCTCCACCAGCCCGCGGGCCATCAGGTTGCGCACGCCGGAGTCGGCGTCGACGCCGCGGATCTCGGAGATGTCGGCGCGGGTGACCGGCTGCTTGTAGGCCACGATCGCAAGCGTCTCCAGCGCGGCCTGGCTGAGCTTGCCGGTCCGGCCGTGCAGCACGAAGCGCTCGACGTAGGGCGCTGCGCCCGGGTCGGTGTACATCCGCCAGCCGCCCCCGGCCCGACGCAGCACGAAGCCGCGGCCCTGCTCGACGTACTCCGCGGCGAGCGCCAGCAGCCCGTCCTCGATCTCGTCCATGCCGACCTCGAGCACCTGGGCGAGGGTCTCGGCGGGAACCGGTTCGTCGACGACGAGCAGGATCGCCTCCAGCGCCTTGCGCAGCTCCGGCTCCAGCCGCAGCTCCTGCGCGTGCTCCTCACCCGCAGCGGCGTCGACGGCGGGTACGGGGGCGTCGCCAGGTGACGTCTCGGTCAGGTGCTCACTGCTCATGTCGGGCTGCCTCGTCGGCGGGGGTGTGGTCGGGATGGTGGTCGGCGCCCGTGTCGTCGACAGCGGGCTCGTCGTCCTCGTCGTCGGCATCCACGTCGACGTCCATGCCGTCGTAGGTGTCCAGCTCGAAGGTGGCCGCGTCGATCCTGCCGCGGTCGGGCGTCCATTCCACGGTCATCCGGCCGAAGTTGTCGGGCTGGTCGAGCTCGACGTGGTCCAGCTTGTACAGCTCCAGGCACGCCAGGAAGTGCACGACGACCTCGGCGACATGCCGGCAGCCCGCGGTGAGCTCCTCGAAGGTGAGGGGCTGATCGGCACGGGTCAGCTCGTCCAGGATCATCCCGGCGGCCTCGCGCACCGTCATGCGGACCGGCTGGATGTGGGACAGGTCGATGGACGTCTCGGCCGACGGGGCCAGCACCCGTGCGGCCAGCCGGGCGAAGGCGTCGGGGGTCAGCCCCAGCGACGCCTCGGGCCTGAGCTTGTCGAACGGCGACTCCAGCGACACGTCGCGGGGGATGTAGCCGTCGTGGGCCTGCAGCAGCGTGCGCAGGTGGGCGGCGGCCTCGCGGAACGTGCGGTACTCCAGCAGCCGGGCGTACAGCAGGTCCCGGGCCTCCAGCGCCAACTCGTCGAGCTCCGGGTCGTCCTCGCTGGGCAGCAGGCGCGCGGCCTTCAGCTCGATGAGGGTCGCGGCGACCACGAGGAACTCGGTCGTGACCTCGAGGTCGAGGACGTCCATCGACCCCAGCACGGCGAGGTAGTCGTCGGTGATCTCGGCGATGGAGACCTCGTAGATGTCGACCTTGCGCCGTGCGATCAGGTGCAGCAGCAGGTCGAAGGGCCCCTCGAACGCCTGGACGGAGACATGGTAGGTCCCCGAACGGGCCCGCTCGCGGTTCTCGTCCGCGCGGGGCTCGTCGGTGTCGACGACCGGGCCGTCGACGGGGATGTCTGCCATGGGTGGAAGGAGTCTATCGGCGGCGCCCGACACACAGCCGCAACGGAGGGCCGGATACGATGCGGCGATGCAGTCATGGGTCAAGGTGTTCCCCGTCCTCGTTCTGCTCTGCGCGCTGGTGGTGGTGGGCCCCCCGCCGTCCTCGGCGTCGCCGGTGTGCACGGATCCCGCCACCCGGGACGTGCTCTGCGGCGGCCGCGTCTTCCCCGAGCCGATCAGCTCGTTGACAGGCCTGACGTACGCCGAGACCGTCGCGGGCCTGGAGGCGTTGGCGGCCGAGTCCGACGGCTGGCTGACGGTGTCCACCATCGGGACGTCGTTCGACGGCTTCCCGGTGGTGATGGCCGAGCTGACCGATCCGGCGTCGACGGTGCCGCTGGACGACCGCAAGGTCGTGCTGGTCTCGCAGTCCATCCACGGCAACGAGCCGGGCGGCCGCGAGGGCGGCGTTCGGTACGTCGAGGACCTGCTGCGCGGCGAGGACGACGCCCGGCTGGCCCAGCTCGATCGCGTCCGCCTGGTGCAGGTGTTCCTCAACCCCGACGGGTGGACCGCGGGTGACCACGACCAGGTGCCCGACGGCGACTCCGTGGGCCTGTGGGCGCGTGGCAACGGCAACGGCACCCTCGGCGTCGGCGACGTCGGCGGGGTCGACCTCAACCGCAACGCCGCATGGTTCGGGCCGATCCCCACCTCCCGTCCGGACCCCCTCTCCGAACCCGAGTCCCAGGCGCTGTTCGACGAGGTCACCGCTCGGCTGGCCGCTGGGCAGGACATCCAGGCCTCGGTGGACATCCACGGCGAGGTGCCCGACGCGGCTGCCGTCGTGATGCTGTCGGCTGGCCAGTTCGACCTCCAGGGGTCGATGCAGCAGCGCAACCACGGCGAGGCGTTGCACGCCAGCGTCGACGACGAGCTGTCCGACAGCTCGGTGTTCGCCCTGCAGGAGCTGGTCTCCGGCGACATCGAGCCGACGATCCTCCACGCCTCCTCGGAGTTCGGGTCGGTCGGTGTCGGCGGATCCGGATCGGGGTTCCTCGGTGACTGGCTGGCCCAGGCCAACGGCGGGGACTCCTCCAGCCTGTCGACCGTCGAGCTGATCAACCTGCAGGGCACGCCCGGCGTCAACTCGCTGACGTTCCGCCGTGACGTGTTCCAGATCTACCGCGAGACGGTCCGTGGCATCCTCGGCGGGCTGATCGACCAGGCCGTCATCGACTGGGTCCCGTCGGTGCAGCTGCCCGGGCCGACCGGCTTCGTGCGCGACCCCGCGGTCGTGATCGATCCCGTCCGCGGGATCGCACGGACGCAGATGGACTTCTTCGACGACCTCGACGCCTACCTCGACCAGCCGCTCGTGGCGCTGGATCCGGCGGGGCTCGACGCCGGTGACCTGACCGGGCTCGACAACGTGGTCGTGGCCACCGACGTCCTGGACGCCAGCGGGATCGCCGCGCTGCGTGCCTGGGCGCAGGCCGGGGGCAACCTCGTCCTCACCGACTCGGCGATGGCCGAGCTGCCGGGCCTCGTCGACGGGGTCCAGCCGGCCGACGTCACCGTGGACCTCTCCGACATCAACCAGATCGACTTCCCCCAACCACGCACCGACCCCCTCCTCGACGGCATCCGCGAGATCGCCTTCCTGATGACCGAGCCCGCCACGATCGGCTACGACACCACCAGCGAGGACCTGACGCCCGCGTACCGGGTGGCGACCTCGACGTGGACCGGCCTCGGCGGCACCTCGGTCGGCACGATCGCCGGTCAGACGGCGCTGGGACGGGTCGACGTCGGTTCGGGCCGGGTGACGGTGATCGGGCAGCTGCTGCCGCCCCCCGTGGCCCACGACCGCACCCTGTACGGCATCGACAGCTACGGCGTGCTCGACACGGGGTACCACGTGCTGCTGAACGCCCTCGGGGCGACGCTGACCGTCACGCCGGTCGACATCGACGACGACTCGCTGCTGGTCGCCGACGTCGCGGTCTCCGTCGACGCGCCGCCCCGGGTCGACGTCGGCGACGCCGTGCCCGTCACGGTTCGGCTGGCCAACGACGGCCCCGACACGGCGGCGGCGATCACCACGACCGTCACCCTCCCCTCCGCCCTCGCGCCGGGCACCCTGCCGCAGGCCTGCAGCAGCGCCGGTCGGGTGATCACCTGCCAGCGCGCCACCCTCGGCGACGGCAGCGATGCGACCATGGCGATCCCGACGACGGCGACGGCCAGCGGAGCCGTCACGGTCTCGGCACGCATCGCCACGGCGTCCACCGACCGGGTCGCGGCCAACGACACCGACTCCACGGTGATCAGCATCACCGCGCCCGGTGGTGGGGGCGGAACCGGCGGCGGTGGTGGCGGCGGCGAGACCCCGGTCGAGGGGTTGACCCTGGAGCTCTCGACGAGCAGCGCCACGCCGGCCATCGGCGAGACCATCGTGCTGACCGGCGTGGTCGGCAACGACGGGGCGGCCACCATCGAGGAGGTCACCCTCGACCTGTCCCTGCCGCCGGGGTTGGTGCACGTCGGCGGGTCCGTCGGCTGCACGGCCCACGACGAGGTCGTGACCTGTCCCGTCGAGCTGTCCGGGTCCTTCGCGGGCCTGGACGTCGGCGAGACCGCCGACGTCGAGCTCGCCGTCGTGCCGACGCGGGTGGGTGACCTCGATGTGGGCGGGACCGCCCGCGGTGGTGACGCGGTCGTCCCCGCGGTGGACGTGGTCGCGGTCGCGGCCGTCAGCCCGGATCCGACCGTGGTGCGGCTGGACGGTCCCGAACGGATCGCCACGGCCATCGCGGCGTCACGGGACGCCTATCCCGACGGCACCGCGCGGGCGGTCGTACTGGCCCGCGCCGACGCCTTCCCCGACGCGCTGGCCGGCGGGCCGCTGGCCGCCGCGGCCCGGGGTCCGCTGCTGCTGACCCCGACCGACACGCTGCCCGACGCCGTGGCCGAGGAGATCGAGCGTGTGCTCGGCGACGGTGGGATCGTGCACGTGCTGGGCGGGCCCAACGCCGTCTCACCGGCGGTGGAGACGGCGGTCGGCCGACTCGCCGCCGAGGTCCGACGGCACGGCGGCAACGACCGGTTCGAGACGGCGGTCGCCATCGCCCGCGAGGTCGGGGACCCCGAGCGGGTCTTCGTCGCCACCGGCGGGGACTTCCCCGACGCCCTGGCCGCGGGTGCGGCCGCTGCGCACACCGACGGGGTGGTGGTCCTGACCGCAGGGTCGGCCCTGCCCGCTGCCACCCGCGCCTACCTCGAGGAGGTCGACGGCGTGCCCGTCACCGCCGTGGGCGGGCTGGCCGCGCAGGCGACTCCCGGGACCGACCAGCTGGTGGGTGCCAACCGGTTCGAGACCGCCGCGCTGGTCGCCGAGTCGGTGTTCGACGACCCGACGTCGGCCGGCATCGCCACCGGCGCCGCGTTCGCCGATGCCCTCGCCGGGGTGGCCCACATCGCCGGACGCGAGGGACCGATCCTGCTGGCCGAGCGCGACCGCCTGCCCTTCGCCACCGAGCAGTGGCTGGGCACCCACACCCGCTCGCTGGAGCGCCTGTACCTCTACGGCGGCCCCGCCGCGCTCGGGGAGGACGTCGAGGCCACCCTGCGCACGGTCTTCGACTGACCCGGCCGGGCTGGCCGACCGGGTCGGGCTGGCTCGACGGCTACGCCTCGATGGTGCGCAGGACCGTCGGGGCGGCCTGGCCGTCCTCGCCGACCTCGACCAGCGCCGTCAGGCGGGCCACCGCCGCCTCCGCCGCGTCGGTGGTGCGCGCGTGGACGGTGGCGAGGGGCTGACCGGCCTCGATCGCGTCGCCCTCTGCGACGAGCAGCTCGATGCCGACCGCCGGGTCGACGTCGTCGTCCTTGCGCTGCCGGCCGGCGCCCAGCGACATCGACAGCAGGCCGACCGCCTTCGCGGGCAGGCGTGTCACCGAGCCGGTGGACGGCGCGGGGACCTCGACGACGACTGGGGCTGCGGGCATGACCTCCCGCGGACGGTCACAGACCGCTGGGTCACCGCCCTGTGCGTCGATCATGCGACGCAGCGTCTCCAGCGCGTCCCCGGACTCCCACACCCCCACGAGGCGTTCGTGCGCGTCGGCCGGGTCGACGCCCGTTGCCGCGGACAGTCCGGTCGTGGCCAGCGCCAGGCACACCTCGGCGAAACGCCCCTCGGGAGCAGTGCGGAGCGTCTCGACGACCTCGATGACCTCCAGGCCGTTGCCGATGCCCGACCCCAGCGGGGTGTTCATGTCGGTCACCAGCGCCCGGGTTCGCCGGCCGGCATCGTTGCCGATCGCGACGCACAGCTCGGCCAGCGCCGCAGCCTCCTCGACGGTGCCCATGAAGGCGCCGTCGCCCGCCTTGACATCCAGCACGATCGTGCCGGCGCCGCTGGCCAGCTTCTTGCTCATCACGCTGGAGGCGATGAGGGCGGTGGACTCCACGGTCGCGGTGACGTCGCGAAGGGCGTACAGGGCCTTGTCGGCGGGGACCAGGTCACCGGTCTGGGCCGCCACGACACAGCCGATCGCCTCGGCCTGCGCCATGATCGCCTCGCCCACGAGCTGCACGCTGAACCCGGGGATGGCCTCCAGCTTGTCCAGGGTGCCGCCGGTGTGGCCGAGGCCTCGTCCCGACAGCTTGACCACCTGGGCGCCGGCGGCAGCCAGCAGGGGCGCCACGACCAGCGTCGTGCCGTCCCCCACTCCCCCGGTGGAGTGCTTGTCGATCGTGGGCCCGCGCAGGTCCGACAGGTCCAGCCGGTCGCCGGACTCCAGCAGCACCGTCGTCAGCGCCCGTGCCTCGGCCAGGGTGAAGCCCTTCAGGACGCCGGCCATCAGGAAGGCCCCCATCTGGCCCTCCATGACCGTTCCGTCCTCGGCCAGGTAGCCGCTGACGAACGCCCGGAGCTCGTCCAGGTCCAGCTCGCCGCCATCGCGCTTGCGGGTGATCAGCTCGACGGGGTTCATGCGGAACGGTCCTCTCGGGGGGCGGCGGCGACCCGCGTGGCTTCGGCACCCATCGCGTCGGCATCGGCGATGGTGGCCCGCGGGTGTGCCCGATCGTAGAGCGCCCGGAGCCGGGCCTGCGAGGTGTGGGTGTACACCTGCGTGGTGTTGACGCTGGCATGGCCCAGCAGCTCCTGCACCACGCGGATGTCCGCGCCGCCCTCGACCAGGTGGGTGGCGAAGCTGTGGCGGAGGGTGTGCGGCGACACGCTGTCGGGCAGCCCGGCAGCGGCCGCATGTCGCTTGACGATCTTGTGTCCGCCCTGCCGGCTGAGCCGACCTCCGCGGCTGTTGCAGAACAACCACGGCCCCTTGGGGGACATGGACCCGCGACCGTGCAGCACCCACGCGTCGACGGCCGCCGCGGCCATCCGTCCGATCGGCACGATGCGTTCCCGCGAGCCCTTGCCGATGCACCGCACGCTCATCTCGATCAGGTCGACGTCGTCGACGTCGAGGTCGATCAGCTCGGTGATCCGCAGGCCCGCGGAGTACAGCAGCTCCAGCATCGCGAGGTCGCGACGCTGGGCCGGCTGGTCGCCCTCCGCGGCAGCGAGGAGGGACTCGACCTGCGACTGGGAGAGGGTGTCGGGCAGCTTTCGCTGCGGCGGCGGGGTCGTCAGCTCCGTGGCGGTGTCGACGTCGGTCAGTCCCTCGCGGACCAGATGGCGGTGCAGGCCCCGGACGGCGACGAGGGTCCTCGCGATGGAGGACTTGGCGTACGGCGTGCCGCGGGAGGTTCGCTGGGACCGCAGCCAGACGGCGAACCCCGTCACGGCGCGGGTGTCGGCGGCGATCGGGCTGCCGATGTCCTCGAGGTCGAGGTAGGTCCCGTACAGCGTCAGGTCTCGGCGGTAGGCCTGCAGGCTGTGGTCGGACAGGCCCTTCTCGGCGGCCAGGTAGTCCAGGTAGCTCTGCGCGTGCGGGGGAAGCGCCAACGGGCTCGAACCTCGAGGGTCAGGATGGTGGTCGGTCGCTGCGCAGTGTAGCCGCTGTGATTGACATAACTCAGCGCTGGAGGGAGGAGACCGCCAGCAGTCCGACGACGGTCTTGGCGTCGACGATGCGGCCGTCGTGCACCATCGCGATGGCCTCCTCCAGCGGGATCCGCAGGACCTCCATGTCGGCCTCCTCGTGCTCCAGCACGAAGTCGTCGGGCCGTGGCGCCGGGGTCAGGTCCTCCGCCAGGTACACCGTCGTCCGCTCCGTCGTCCATCCAGCGGAGTTGGTGAACGTGGTCAGGTGCGTCAGCGTGCCCGCGGTCAGCTGCACCTCCTCCGCAAGCTCGCGCTGCATGGCCTCGGCGGTGTCCTCCCCCTCGACGTCCAGCTTCCCGGCGGGGACCTCGAGGAAGTGCTGTCCGAAGGCGTGTCGGTACTGCCGCAGCAGCACGACGTTGCCGTCGGCGTCCAGCGGGACCGCACCCACGGCCGACATGTGCTCGGCGATCTCCCGGTCGGTGACCGTGCCGTCGGGCATGCGGACGGTGTCGACGCGGATGCGGGTGAAGCGCGAGCGGAAGGCCTCCTCGGACTCCAGGACCTCGTAGCCGTCGGTGGTGGTGTCGCTCACTGTGTGTCTCCTGCTCGGGCGGTGGTGTCGTGGATGCCCGGAGGACTCGGGGTTCCCCCTGATCTGTCCCCCAGAGCGGTGGGCACCGCGCCGCCACGATGCCAGACTGACCCCATGACCGCCGAGCCGTCGCGCCGTACCGTCGGCCGCCGCATGCAGCTGGCCGCGAGGCGGGTTGCCGTCACCGTCGTCGGTGGGGTCGTGCTGGCCGCCGGCCTGGTCATGCTCGTCACGCCCGGCCCCGGCCTGCTCGGCATCGTCGCCGGCCTGGCGATCCTCGCTCGCGAGTACACCTGGGCCGGCCGTGCCTACCGCTGGGCGCGGGACCGCTGGCGTTCGACCGTGGAGACCACCAAGGGACGGGTGGCGCTCCGTCGGGCCGAACGGACGGCACAGGACGTCGACCGCGACCGGGGGTGACCCCCGGTCGCAGGAACGGGGCTAGCGCAGCGCAGCCTCGGACACGGGGTCGGCGGCACGGTCGTCGTCGTCGGTCGCCCCGTCGTCGTCGGCCGGCCGGGGAAGACGGCCCTCGCGAGCCTGCAGCCGTTCGACGGCCGCACCGACGAAGTCCCGGAACAGCGGGTGCGGGTGGTTGGGCCGCGACTTGAACTCCGGGTGGGCCTGCGTGGCCACGAACCAGGGGTGGTCGGGGATCTCGACCATCTCGACCAGGCGCTGGTCCGGCGACATGCCGGACACGATCATGCCGGCCTCGGCGAGGCGGTTGCGGTACTTGTTGGCAACCTCCCAGCGGTGGCGGTGTCGTTCGTAGACGAACGGCTCGCCGTAGGCGGCCTCGGCCTTGCTGCCGGGAACCAGCCGGCAGGGGTAGATGCCCAGCCGCATGGTGCCGCCGATGTCGGTGACGTCGCGCTGGTCGGCCATCAGGTCGATGACCGGGTCTGGGGTGTCGGCGTCGAACTCCGAGGAGTGCGCCTCCGCGAGGCCCAGCACGTTGCGGGCGAACTCGATGACGGCCGTCTGCAGCCCCAGGCAGATGCCGAGGTACGGGACCAGGTGCTCGCGGGCGTAGCGGCCGGCGTTGATCTTGCCCTCCACCCCCCGGACGCCGAAGCCGCCGGGGACGAGGATGCCGTCCAGGCCGGCCAGCTGCTCGTCGGCCTGACCGGGCTTGGCCAGCTCGTCGGACTGGATCCAGCGGATGTCGACGTCGACGCCGTGGTGGATGCCGGCGTGCTCGAGGGACTCCACGACCGAGAGGTAGGCGTCGGGAAGCGACACGTACTTGCCGACGAGGCCGATGGTGACGGTGTCCTCGGGGTTCTCCAGCCGATGGACCATCTTGTCCCACTCGGCCATGTCCGGCTCGACCGCCGGGTCCAGGCCCAGCTTGCGGACCACGAAGCGGTCCAGGCCCTCCTGCCGCAGGACGGCCGGCACGGCGTAGATGGAGTGGGCGTCGTGGGCGCTGACGACACCGTCGAGGTCGATGTCGGACAGCATGGCGATCTTGCGCTTCAGCTCCAGCGGCAGCGGCCGGTCGGAGCGGCACACGACCGCGTCGGGCTGGATGCCGATGGACCGCAGCTCGCGCACGGAGTGCTGCGCCGGCTTGGTCTTCAGCTCACCGGTCGTGCCGAGGAACGGGACCAGGGCGCAGTGGACGTAGCAGATGTTCTCGCGACCCACGTCGTAGCGGATCTGGCGGATGGCCTCGAGGAACGGCAGGCCCTCGATGTCCCCGACGGTACCCCCGACCTCGGTGATGACGACGTCGGCCTCGTCGGCGAGCTCGAGGATGCGCGACTTGATCTCGTTGGTGACGTGCGGCACGACCTGGACGGTCTCGCCCATGTAGTCGCCCCGACGCTCCTTGGCGATCACGGCGGAGTAGACCTGCCCGGTCGACACCGAGGAGGCACGCGGCAGGTTGACGTCGATGAACCGCTCGTAGTGCCCCAGGTCGAGGTCGGTCTCGCCACCGTCGTCGGTGACGAACACCTCACCGTGCTGGAACGGGTTCATGGTGCCGGGGTCGACGTTGACGTACGGGTCCAGCTTCTGCATGGTCACCCGCAGTCCGCGGGCCTTCAGCAGGCGACCCAGCGACGCTGCGGTGATGCCCTTCCCGAGGGAGGACGAGACTCCACCGGTGACGAGGATGTGCTTGGCCAATGGGTCCTCCACGACTGTCGAGGTCGGATGGGGCCGCCATGGGCATGCGGAGCCTCGGCCAACGTAGCAGTCAGGCTGGCCCCCTCAAACCATCCCGTCGTGCCGCCGAGCGCGCCGCGTGCTCAGCTGGCAGCGGTGGTGGCGGCTACCGCCGGGGCATAGGGGTCGATGGCCTCTTCGGACATCGCTGGTCGGATCGAGATCCACACGCTGGGCAAGCCCAGCGGATTCTGTTCGGTCGTGGCCACCTCGCCGGCACGGACGGTGCCGAGCACGGTCTGGGCCACCCCCACCGAGTCACCGACGGCGACCGTCGGCGACTGCAGGCGGCGGATGATGACGTGCAGGTCGGCGCGGTTCTCGGGCTGGACGACGACGCGCCAGTCCCGCCCGCCGTCGGCGGTGGAGTACTCGTCGACGGCGACGACGGTGCCGGTCAGCGGGCTGGTGACCTGGGTACCGGGGGCAAGCAGCACGCGGGCGAGGCCGGTCGCTGGCCGGACGCCGGTCGTGGCCTCCGCGACGTGGTAGCCGGGCCCCTCGAAGGTCTTGACCGGGTCGTAGCCGGCGGGGTTGGCGTTGGTGACCATCTCGCCGATGGGCGCGAGGGCCAGCATCTCGGGGGCGTCGGCCTCGGTGAAGATGACGTCGGCGTCCTGGACACCCGGCAGGTGCAGGGCAAGGTCCTCGACACCGGCGAACGCCGGGGGCACCTCGACCATGCCGGTTGCCGCCCCGCCGCCGGGGACGATCAGGCGGCTGCCGGTGGCGGCCATCTGCGTGCCGCCGCTGAGCAACGAGGCCTCCAGCACGGGGTCGAGCGCCGGGATCTGCGAGGCGAGCGGTGAGGGCCGGTCCAGCTGGCTCGAGGCCGTCAGGCCGAGCACGAACAGGCCGAGCAGGACGATGCCGACCCCGGCGAGGACGATGCGCAGCGGCGGCATGGAGAACCCGGTGCTGCTGGTCCGACGGACCGTGCGCGACCCACGGAGCGAGAGTCGACGACGCAGCGTGCCCCCGCTGAGGGTGCCGCTCGCTGTGCCGAGTCGGCCCAGCGTCGAGAAGTCGGTCTGCGTGCTCACGTCGGGGGTGGGGTCCTCGGGGGGTGGCGGGGCCCGTGGGGGCGTGGGGGGTGTGTCGACGACCGGAGCGGCGCGACGACATGGGAGTTGAACGCAAGGTAACAGCGAGAACTCGCGGCGCGCAGGTGGCCCGATGGTCCTGCCGGACAGGGTGACCCGGAGTGGAACCGAGGGTCCGGAATGACGCTCGTTCGGTGGTCAGCTGCTCCCCTGCGCCAGCCCAAGCAGCTCGGCGGCGTGGGTGAGCGCCGCGTCGCTGTCGGGGGTGCCCGACAGCATGCGTGACAGCTCCTCGGCGCGTTCGTCATCGGCCAGGCGGCTGACCGAGGTGGTCGTGCGGTCGCCCGTGACGCCCTTGCGGACGACGAAGTGGGCGTCGGCGAAGGCGGCGAGCTGTGCGAGGTGGGTCACGCACAGCACCTGCCGTCCTCGGGCCAGGGTCGCCAGCTTCTGGCCCACGGCGAGGGCCGTCTCGCCGCCGATACCGGCGTCCACCTCGTCGAAGACCAGGATGGGCGTGTCGTCGGCGTCGGCCAGCGCCACCCGCAGGCCGAGGGCGACGCGGCTGCGTTCACCGCCGCTGGCCGACCGCGACAGTGGCAGGGCAGGCTGGCCGCGGTTGGCGGCCAGGAGGAACTCGATGCGGTCCGCCCCGTCGGGTCCGGGGTCCGCCGGGGTGATGTCGACCGACATGTGGGCGTCGGGCATGGACAGCTCGGCCAGGTGGCCGTCGACGGTGCTGCAGAGGGCCGCACCGGCGGACTCGCGGGCCACCCGCAGGGTCTTGCCGGCCGCGTCGACGGCTTGGCGGGCGTCGGCGAGGGTCGCGCGCAGCTCCTCCAGGCGGGTCTCGCCCCCGTCGATCAGCGCGAGCCGTTCGTGGGCCTGCGCCGCGTAGGCGCGCACCTGGGTCGTGGACGGCCCGTACTTGCGGAGCAGCGCGCCGATCGCCGAGCGGCGGCCGAGGATGGCGTCGAGGGCAGACGGGTCGGCCTCGAGCCCGTCGAGGTAGCTGGTCAGGTCGATGGCGACCTCCTGGACCTCCGCCATCTGGGCCTGCAGCCGCTCGAGGGGGTCGGCCAGGGACTCGTCGTGGGACACGACCCCTCGCAGCGCCGCGACGGCGGTGCCCAGCGTGTCGCGGGCGCCACCCTCCTCCTGGACGGCGTCGACGACGGTCTGGCAGGCGATCCGCAGCGACTCGGCGTGCTCGAGGCGGGCGATGTCGCCGTCGAGGCGGTCCTCCTCCCCTTCCTCGGGTGCCACCGCATCGATCTCGTTGACCTCGAACCGCAGGCGGTCGGCTTCCCGTGCCCCCTCGCGCATGGCGTGCTCGGCGTCCTCCAGCGCGGTCCGCGCCTCGGTCCACCGGCCGTAGGCGACGTCGTAGGCCGCCCGTGCCTTCTCGATGGCCTCGCCGCCGAAGCGGTCGAGCAGGGCCCGTTGCATGCGGTGGTCGGCGAGCCGGAGGGCCTCGTGCTGGGAGTGGATCTCCACGACCGGCGCCAGGACCTCCGCGAGGCTGGCCACCGGGGCGAGCCGTCCGGCGATGCGTGCGCGCGACCGGCCGGCCGCGGCGTCGCCGTCCCCCTTGGCCCCGACCTCGCGGCTGACGACGAGGTCCTCGTCCTCGGGGTCGATCCAGTCGGTGGCCGAGGCGGGCACGGGGACGAGGCGGGCCTGGACGATCGCAGCGCGGGCGCCCGAGCGAACCTTGTCGCGGTCGGCCCGTCCACCGAGCAACCACTGCAGGGCGCTGACCACCATGGTCTTGCCTGCACCGGTCTCACCGGTCAGCACGTTCAGCCCGGGCCCGAGGGCCAGGGACACCTCGTCGATGATGCCGAGGTCGCTGATTTCGAGGTCGGTCAGCACGTGACGATCATTCCATCGGTGGGGCCGTCCATCGCAGGACGGGCGCGTGTGGTGGGGGCGGTCAGGGCTGGCTCAGCAACGCGACCAGCATGTCGGCCACGGTCTGGGCCGCCTCGTCGGCGGTGATGCTGCCGACCAGGACGACCTCGTCGCTGACGGCGTCGACCATGACCCGGATGGTGGTCGCGAGGGCCTTGGCACCGGCGGCGGGCATCTCCGCCATCCCGGACTGCACGATGCCCTCGATCACCCCGGCGACGGCCGCGTCCCATTCCTCGTCGAGGCGACGCTGGACGGTCTGGACCTCGTCGTCGGTCAGGGCGAGCCGCAGCCAGGTGCGACGCAGCCAGGGGACCGACTGCCGGTCCTCGATGACCGAGGCGACGATGGACTGCACCAGGGTGTGGAGCGACACGCCCTCGGCCATGGCGTCGGTCACGCGGTCGAGGGTGGGTGCCACGGCCATCTCGTGCTGGCCCGCGACCATCAGGAATGCCTGGGTCTTGTTGGTGAAGTAGTTGTAGAAGGTGCCGGTTCCGAACCCGGCGTGGGCGGCGATGACGTCGGCGGTCACCTGCTCGAACCCCGGGTCGGCGAAGAGCTCGGCCGCAGCCTTCAGGAGCTTCTCCTGCTTGCGACGGCTTCGTTCCTGCTTGGGCTCCCGGGGCAGGGTGACATCTGCCGTGAGCCGTGAACGATGCATGGTCTCGGCATTCTACGGCTGCGGTGCGACACCGGCCGGGACCGGGCCCCTCGCCGTGTGGACAGGCGGCCGCGGGCAGCGCCTCAGCTCCGCAGCTCGAGTCCTGCCTCGGCCGCAGCGGCCAGGATGTCGTCGAGGTCGTTACCGCCGGGTGGGTCGCCCGCCGGGTCGCGGTGCAGGTGGAGGAAGAACTCGATGTTGCCGGCGGGGCCGGGCGCGCGCGACGGGGCGGCGCCGAGGGTCCGGAATCCCAGCCCTGCAGCGGTCTCGGCGACCTCGTGCATGGTCCTGACCCATGTGGCCGGGTCGCGGACGACACCGCCCTTGCCGACGGCGGCGGCTCCTGCCTCGAACTGGGGCTTGACCATCGGGAGCGCCGTCGCCCGGTCGGCGGCGAGCGACGCCAGCGCCGGCAGCACCTTCCCGAGCGAGATGAAGGAGAGGTCCGCCACGATCACGTCGGGACGGTGGGGGGCGAGGTCCTCGGGGGTCAGGTGGCGCACGTTCGTGCGCTCCAGCAGCGTGACGCGTTCGTCGCTCCGCAGCCGCCAGTCGAGCTGGCCGTAGGCCACGTCGACCGCCACGACATGGACGGCGCCGCGGCGCAGCAGGACGTCGGTGAACCCGCCGTGGGCGGCTCCCGCGTCCAGCGCGACGGCACCGGCGACGTCGACGCCGAGGTCCTCCAGCGCACCGTCGAGCTTCAGGCCGCCTCGCGAGGCGAAGCGAGGGCCGTCGTCCACGACGTGGATGGCCTGGTCACGGGTGACCTGGCTGGCGGGCTTGGGCACGGCGACGCCGTCGACCCGGACCGACCCGGCCTCGATGAGGGCGCGGGCCGCGGTCCGGGAGGGCGCCAGCTCACGGCGCACGAGCTCGGCGTCCAGACGGGCCCGACGGGCGCCCGTCATCGGACACCCGTCCGGTACCCGGGGGTCACCGTGCCGGCGGGATCGTCCTGGCCAGCTCGTCGAGCTCGCCGACGATGGTGTCGAGGGTCCGAGTCAACCGCTGGACGTGCTCGGCCACGGGCAGGTCGTCCATGGCATCGAGCTCGCTGCGCAGCCGCTCGATGACCTCCGAGGCGTCGGCCACCGATCAGCTCTCCGTCGACGAGCCGCTGTCGCTGCTGGACCCGGCGGCCGGGGTGGCCTTCTTGGCCGTCGTCCTGGCCGCCGTCTTCTTGGCGGTGCTCTTCTTGGCGGTGGCCTTCTTCGCCGTGCTCTTCTTGGCGGTGGCCTTCTTGGCGGTGCTCTTCTTGGCGGTCGCCTTCTTCGCCGTGCCCTTCTTGGCGGTGGCCTTCTTGGCGGTCGTCCTGGCCGCGGTCGACTTCGCCGCGGTCGACTTCTTCGCCGTGGCCTTCTTCGCCGTCGTCGACCCGGTCGAGGCCGTGGCCTTCTTCGCTGTCGCCTTGGACGCCGTCTTCTTGGCGGTGCTCTTCTTGGCAGTGGCCTTCTTCGCCGTGGCCTTCTTCGCCGTGGCCTTCTTCGCCGTGCGCTTCCTGGCCGGCGCCTTCTCGGCCGGGGCGGGGGTCGACGACGTGTCCTTGTCGTCGTCGTTGCCCCTGACGCGCTCGAGCAGCGAGATGCGGCTCTCCAGGGCGTCGAGGGCGCTCTTGCGCACCAGGTCGACGTTCTTCAGCGCCCGCTCGACCTCCTGGCCGACGAGGTTCTGGACCGCCTTTCGGTTGGTCTCGACCTGGCTGAGCAGGCTGTCGACGAGGTGTTCGCTGGCGTTCGCGGCCACCTCTCCGCGGGCGACGAGGGCCTTCACGGCGTCCTCGGCCTTGCGGCGAGGGACCTCCGTCAGGCCGGACGCCATGTCCAGGTACTTCCTCCAGGCAGACTCCACTGTGCGCTCCCGAAATTCGATCGTGTGGCGGTCGATGGTCCACGCAGCATAACCACGCAGGACCTCCACTACGCGCTGGCCATCCGGGCGGACGATCAGGCGGCATCCTCGATGCGTGCCTCGACCCGCCGCAGGTGCCGTGCGTAGACGGTCCGGTCGCTGAGCGCAGCCGCCAGCCGGAGGTGGGCCCGCGCATCGACGAGGAGGCCCAGCCGCTCCAACGCCCGGCCGAGCCCGAAGTGGGCGTAGGCGTTGGTGGGCTCGCGCTCCTCGAGGCGCTCGAACGCCTCGACCGCGCCCATGTGGTCACCAGCGGCGTACCGAGCCCGCCCCAGGAGCTCCAGCAACGAGGCCGACTCCGGGCTGGCGGCGACCGCTGTTTCCGCCATCTCGACGGCAGCCAGTGACAGCCCGTCCTCGAGCAGCCCCTCCGCCGTGCGGAACAGGTCGTAGACGTTCGGTTGACCAGCGCTCACCACCGTCCACGGTAGCGTCTGTCCTCCATCGGACCGGCCAGCCGGCAGGGTCCCAGACCGAGTCGGAGGAGTGGCCGCGTGAAGCTGCGTGCGTTCAGGGCGCTGCGATACGAGGCGACCGCGGCCGGTCCGGCATCGGAGACCTCTGCCCCGCCCTACAGCGACCCCGACCCCTTCGATCACGCCACCCACCGCACCTCCAACCCCTACACGGTGCTGGAGCTGCTCACGACCGACCCGGCGGTGACGACGGCGGGCCGCTACGCCACCGCACGCGCGACGCTGGACCGCTGGTGCCGGACGGGCGTCCTTGCCGAGGACGACGAGCCCGGGCTCGTTGTCTACGAGCAGCGCGACGGCGAGGGTCACGTCCAGCGCGGGCTCGTGGGGCTGATCGCCCTCGAGGACGTGGACGAGGGCACGCTGCTGCTCCACGAGGACGTCGACGGCGCGCGGGCGCGGGCCCGGGCCAACCGGCTGCGCCACGTCCCCGTGGACCTGACGCCGGTGGTGGCTGTCCACCTCGGCGCGCCGCCGGTCGTGCACACGACGCTGCAGTCGGTGTGTGCCTCCCGCCCCGACATCGCGTTCACCGACGAGCAGGCCGTGGCCCATCGCCTGTGGCGGATCACCGACCCCGACGTGGTCGGCACGTTGGTGCGAGGGGTGGCCGACGTCACCGCGGTGCTCGCCGACGGCCACCACCGCCTGGCGGCCGCCCGACGGCTGGCGCGTGACCCCGACGCCCCGGCCGGAGCCGGTCACACCCTGGCCATGGTCCTGGACGCCGCCCACGAGGGTCCGCGGCTGCGAGCGGTGCACCGGCTGGTCCGATGGACGCGGGACGACCTGCCGGACCGCCTGGCCGAGATGGACGGGGTGTCGGTCCAGCGATGGCCGGGCACGCCCGGCGGGCTGGCCGCCGAACTGGAACGCCCCGGCCCCCGACGCTTCGGGGTGGTCACGACCTCGGGAACGTGGCTCGTGTCCCTCCACAACGGCACCGGCGAACCGCTGCTCGTCGACCTGGGCATCCCCGACGTCCTGCGGCAGCTCGACATGGTCGTGCTCCGGGAAGTCCTCTTCCCGGTGATGGACGTCGTCGACGATCGCGCGATCGCCGAGGTGGACGCCGCTGTCACGGCGCTGTCGGCCCCCGCAGCCGCCGATGGGACGGCGCCTCCCGACGCCCTCGTGCTGCTGTCCCCGCCCACCGTGGGGCAGGTCCTCGAGGTCGCCCGTTCCGGCCTGCGCATGCCGGCCAAGACGACCTGGTTCTGGCCCAAGCCGAGGGCCGGCCTGGTGATGCGACGGCTGGACACCACGGTGCCAACCAAGCCGACCTCGTCCTGATACGTTGCGCCGGATGGCGACCACACCCAAGGACCCGGACCCGGCGGCCGGTGGCCCACCTGCGTCCACCGACCTCCCCGTCGTGGCCGCTCCCTCGGCGGAGCGCCCCCCGGGCTTCGACGAGATCCGTCGCGGCTGGCGTGACCTGCCGGCCCCCGGGCAGCTCGCCAGCCTGATCGGGGTCGCGGTCCTCAGCTACGGGGCGGTGCTGATGATCGCCTCGCTCCGCACGATCCTGGTCATGCTGCTCGTCTCGTTGTTCATCGCGTTCGCCGTCGAACCGGCCGTGCAGTTCATGGGGCGTCGCTGGGGCTGGCGTCGCGGCCCCGCCACCGCGCTGGTCTTCTTCGGCGTGTTCCTGGCGATGGCCGCGAGCTTCGGATCCATCATCCCGCTGCTGGTCGACCAGGTCGGCCAGCTGCTGCGGTCGGTCCCACGGTCGGTGTCGGAGCTGAACGACCTCGTCGCGAACCTGCCGTTCGTCGACCTCCAGCTGGACCCCGGCTCGGACGTCAACCAGGAGCTCCTGGCCATCGGCCGCGACCTGACGAGCACGCTGCAGGACAGCCTGACGTCCATGGCCGGCAACCTCCTCGGCGCCGCCGGCAACGTGGTCACCCTTGCCGGAACCGCCATCGGCGCGGTGTTCCAGGGCCTCACGGTGCTGCTGGTGTCGTTCTACCTGGTCGCCGACGGGCCCCGGTTCCGGGCCACCCTCGCCCGTCCGCTCCCCCAGCATCGGCAGCGCGAGCTGCTCGCGATCTGGGAGATCGCCGTCGCCAAGACCGGCGGGTACATCTACTCCCGCCTGCTCCTCGCGGCCGTCGCCACGGCCGTGACCTCGGCGTTCCTGGCGATCATCCAGGTCCCCTACCCGCTCCCGCTGGGGCTGTGGGTCGGTGTCACCGGCGCCTTCGTCCCTGTCGTCGGCACCTACCTGGGCGGCATCCTCGCCCTCATCGTTGCGTTGGCCGACCAGCCGTCGAAGGCGTTGTGGGTGCTGATCTTCCTCGCGACCTACCAGCAGCTCGAGAACTACCTGATCGCCCCACGGCTGCAGGCCGCCACGATGGACATCCACCCCGCGGTCGCCTTCATCTCGGTCCTGGTCGGCGCGACCCTGCTCGGTGCCGTCGGTGCGCTGCTGGCGCTGCCGGCGACGGCGATCATCCAGGCGGTCGCCTCCACCTACCTCCATCGCCACGAGCTCATCGCCGAGCTGACTGAGGTCTCGGCGCACCTCGACCAGGAGATACCCCGGCCGCTTCCCCCGCTGGATGTCAGGGCCGACCCGGCGACGTGACCACCGGGGCTAGCATCCGACCGCATGAGCCCCAGCCCCGACGAACCCGTCCGTCCCTCCCCCATGGAGGTCATCCGCGACGACCTGGTGTCGGTCGACACGTTGACCGCCGGCATGACCAAGGTCACGGCCGGATACCTCCTCCAGACCCCCCGCCCGACGTTGGTCGAGTGCGGCCCGGCGGTGTCGATCCAGTCGGTCATCGACGGTCTCCGGGCGCACGGCCTGGACCCCGATGACCTCGCCTACCTGGTGATCTCCCACATCCACCTCGATCACGGCGGCGGCGCAGGCGACGTCGCCGAGGCGTTCCCCAACGCCACGATCGTCGTGCACGAGGTGGGCGTGCGGCACATGGTCGATCCCGAGCGGCTCAACGCCAGCTCGAAGCGTGTGTACGGCCCCCTGTACGACTCGGTGTACGGGGCCTGCACCCCGATCGACCAGAGCCGCATCATCGGGGTGGGCGAGCGCGAGACCCTGGACCTGGGTGGAGGGCGGCGGCTGGAGCTGTTCCAGACCCCCGGACACGCCAAGCACCACATCGGCATCTTCGACCCCGACACCGGCGACCTGTTCGTGGGCGACTCGGTCGGCGTGAAGATGCCGGGCATGGACGTGATCCGTCCGGCCACACCCCCACCCGACTTCGACTACGTCCTCGCGCAACGGTCCCTGGACACCTACCTGTCCCTGACACCGAAGACCGTGCACCTGGCCCACTACGGCGCGGTGGATCCGCCCATGGAAGCCCTGCAGGAGGCCAAGGACCGCCTCGAGCTGTGGATGGAGGCAGCCGAGGCTGCCTGGAGCGACAACGCCGACCTCGACCACGTCGCGGAGACCCTGGGCCACCGCTTCGCGTCGGAGGTCGTCGAGGTCGACGGCGATCCGGACGCCAAGGGCCGCGTCGAGCTCCTGAGCGGGATCCGGTCCAACGCGATGGGATTGGTCCGCTACCTCGACCTCAAGGAACAGGGGCGCGTGGCCACCTGAGCGGCCCGTTGGGCCGGCCGAGAACTGACTGCAAAAAGCACACTGGCCACCTTCGGTGTGAAGGTGGCCAGTTGTGGTGGTCCGCGACGTCCTACTCTCCCACGCAGTTTCCCGCGCAGTACCATCGGCGCTGGAGGGCTTAACTTCCGGGTTCGGAATGGAACCGGGTGTACCCCCTCCGCAATGACCACGGAACTCTATGAAATTTGTTCGTAGGGTTCCATCCCGTCCCAGGATGAACCACATAGCGAGCGCGAGCATCACGACAAGTAATCGGATTATTAGTACCGGTCAGCTACAGACATTGCTGCCCTTCCACATCCGGCCTATCAACCCAGTCGTCTACTGGGATCCTTAAAGAGAAACCTCATCTTGAAGCCGGCTTCGCGCTTAGATGCTTTCAGCGCTTATCCATTCCGTACGTAGCCAACCGGCCATGCCCTTGGCAGGACAACCGGCACACCAGAGGTACGTCCACCCCGGTCCTCTCGTACTAGGGGCAGCTCTTCTCAAGTTTCTTACGCGCGCAGCGGATAGGGACCGAACTGTCTCACGACGTTCTAAACCCAGCTCGCGTGCCGCTTTAATGGGCGAACAGCCCAACCCTTGGGACCTGCTCCAGCCCCAGGATGCGACGAGCCGACATCGAGGTGCCAAACCTTTCCGTCGATATGGACTCTTGGGAAAGATAAGCCTGTTATCCCCGGGGTACCTTTTAGCCGTTGAGCGCCATCTCTCCCACTTGAAGATGGCGGATCACTAGGTCCTGCTTTCGCAACTGCTTGACCTGTCAGTCTCGCAGTAAAGCTCCCTTGTGCCCTTACACTCGAAGGCCGATTACCGACCGGCCTGAGGGAACCTTTGAGCGCCTCCGTTACAATTTAGGAGGCAACCGCCCCAGTTAAACTGCCCACCAGACGCTGTCCCTGATCCGGATAACGGACCAAGGTTAGAAGCTCAATATTGCCAGGGTGGTATTCCAAGGTTGGCTCCACGAACACTGGCGTGCCCGCTTCAAAGCCTCCCACCTATCCTGCACAAACAACACCGAACTCCAACATCAAGTTGCAGTAAAGGTCCCGGGGTCTTTCCGTCCTGCTGCGCGAAACGAGCATCTTTACTCGTATTGCAATTTCACCGAGTCTCTAGTGGAGACAGTGCTCAAGTCGTTACGCCATTCGTGCAGGTCGGAACTTACCCGACAAGGAATTTCGCTACCTTAGGACCGTTATAGTTACGGCCGCCGTTTACTGGCGCTTAGATTCAAGGCTTCACCGAAGTTAACCTCTCCTCGTAACGTTCCAGCACCGGGCAGGCGTCAGTACATATACGTCGTCTTACGACTTAGCATGCACCTGTGTTTTTAGTAAACAGTCGCTTGAGCCTAGTCACTGCGGCCCACTCTCGTGGGCACCCCTTCTCCCGAAGTTACGGGGCCATTTTGCCGAGTTCCTTCACTAGAGTTCTCTCGATCGCCTCGGTATTCTCTACCTGTCCACCTGAGTTGGTTTGGGGTACGGGTGGTCTTAGCCCTCCCTAGATGCTTTTCTTGGCAGCATGGTATTTCGCACTTCCACTATCCGTGTCGGCGTCGTGTTTCAGCCTTTGTGCAGCCCGGATTTGCCTGGTCTGCGGCCTACGCACTTACCCCGGCTCTACCATCGGCCGGGTTGCGATAACCTCCTGCGTCACACCATCGGTCAAACGGTCTAGGACCAGTACAGGAATATCAACCTGTTATCCATCGATTACGCCTTTCGGCCTCACCTTAGGTCCCGACTTACCCTGGGCGGATGAACCTTCCCCAGGAACCCTTGGACATTCGGCGGAGGAGTTCCTCCCTCCTCTTTCGTTACTCATGCCGGCATTCGCACTTGTATATGCTCCACGGTCGGTCACCCTTCCGCTTCGCTGCGAATACAACGCTCCCCTACCCATGTACTGAGTACATGCCGCAGCTTCGGTGCATGGCTTAGCCCCGTTACATTGTCGACGCAGGATTTCTTGACCAGTGAGCTATTACGCACTCTTTCAAGGGTGGCTGCTTCTAAGCCAACCTCCTGGTTGTCTGTGACATCCCACATTCTTTACCACTTAGCCATGACTTAGGGACCTTAGCTGGCGATCTGGGTTGTTTCCCTCTCGACTACGGAGCTTATCCCCCGCAGACTCACTGCCGCGCTTGGCGTACTGGCATTCGGAGTTTGACTGATGTTGGTAAGCTTGTAGGCCCCCGCGACCAATCAGTGCTCTACCTCCAGCACGGAACACGCGACGCTGCACCTAAATGCATTTCGGGGAGAACCAGCTATCACGGTGTTTGATTGGCCTTTCACCCCTATCCACAGCTCATCCCCCCAGTTTTCAACCTAGGTGGGTTCGGTCCTCCACGCGGTCTTACCCGCGCTTCAACCTGGCCATGGATAGATCACACCGCTTCGGGTATAGGACCAGCTACTCGACGCCCTGTTCAGACTCGCTTTCGCTTCGGCTTCCCAACGTCTGGTTAACCTTGCAACTGATCGCTAACTCGCCGGCTCATTCTTCAAAAGGCACGCTGTCACCCCGAAGGGCTCCAACTGCTTGTAGGCACGCGGTTTCAGGTACTATTTCACTCCCCTCCCGGGGTACTTTTCACCTTTCCCTCACGGTACTAGTTCGCTATCGGTCGCTAGAGAGTGTTTAGCCTTATGAGGTGGTCCTCACAGATTCACACGGGATTTCACGGGTCCCGCGCTACTTGGGATGACTGAACAGCTGCACACAGATTTCGCCTACGGGTCTATTACCCACTACGGAGGACCTTTCCAGGTCGCTTCGGCTATCCGCGTGCATCGACTGTGACCGGATGACAGTCCGATCTATCAGGTCCCACTACCCCCACATGGCAACGGCTGTCACCTTGACACCATGTGAGTTTGGGCTGTACCCCGTTCGCTCGCCACTACTAGGGGCATCACTGTTGTTTTCTTTTCCTCCGGTTACTGAGATGTTTCACTTCACCGGGTTCCCTCTCGCTGAGCTATGTATTCACTCAGGAGTGACAGGGCATAACCCCTGCCAGGTTTTCCTATTCGGAAATCCGCGGATCAAAGCTTGCTTGGCAGCTCCCCGCGGCTTATCGCAGCCTGCAACGTCCTTCATCGGCTTCTAGCGCCAAGGCATCCACCGGGTGCCCTTACTAACTTGCCGAGACGATGCTCGCGCTCGCTATGGAGTTCTCAAGGGACGGACTCGGTCGCAGATGACGCCTGCACCGCGCCAGCCGAAGCTGGGAGACGATGTGGTTCGTACGATGCGACCTCGAAGGAGCTATACCGCAACCTTCAAAGCTACACAGTGTGCCCACACACTTTGGTTCGTCCGCTACCGACTCGGTCATAACCAGAGCCACCGAAGCGACCCAGGTCCCCCCGAGCGGGGAACTCACCATCATGGATGAATAGTCAGTGATCCACAGAAACGGGGCGCCTATCGCCACAGAACGTTCGTCTGTGGTCGGGCGCCATTCGCTCCTTAGAAAGGAGGTGATCCAGCCGCACCTTCCGGTACGGCTACCTTGTTACGACTTCGTCCCAATCGCCGATCCCACCTTCGGCAGCTCCCTCCTTGCGGTTGGGCCACTGACTTCGGGTGTTACCGACTTTCATGACGTGACGGGCGGTGTGTACAAGGCCCGGGAACGTATTCACCGCAGCGTTGCTGATCTGCGATTACTAGCGACTCCGCCTTCATGGAGTCGAGTTGCAGACTCCAATCCGAACTGAGACCGGCTTTGTGAGATTCGCTCACCCTCGCGGGATCGCAGCCCTCTGTACCGGCCATTGTAGCATGTGTGCAGCCCAGGACATAAGGGGCATGATGATTTGACGTCGTCCCCACCTTCCTCCGGTTTGACACCGGCAGTCTCCCATGAGTCCCCGCCATTACGCGCTGGCAACATAGGATAAGGGTTGCGCTCGTTGCGGGACTTAACCCAACACCTCACGGCACGAGCTGACGACAACCATGCACCACCTGTATACGACGCCGAAGCACACCATGTTTCCATGGTTTTTCCGTATATTTCAAGCCCTGGTAAGGTTCTTCGCGTTGCTTCGAATTAAGCCACATGCTCCGCCGCTTGTGCGGGCCCCCGTCAATTCCTTTGAGTTTTAGCCTTGCGGCCGTAGTCCCCAGGCGGGGTGCTTAATGCGTTAGCTGCGGCACGGAAGAAGTGGATTATCTCCCACACCTAGCACCCATCGTTTACGGCGTGGACTACCAGGGTATCTAATCCTGTTTGCTCCCCACGCTTTCGCTCCTCAGCGTCAGAACAGGCCCAGAGATCCGCCTTCGCCACCGGTGTTCCTCCTGATATCTGCGCATTTCACCGCTACACCAGGAATTCCGATCTCCCCTACCTGCCTCAAGTTCTCCAGTATCGGGTGCGGTTTCAGGGTTAAGCCCTGAGATTTCACATCCGACTTAAAGAACCGCCTACGAGCTCTTTACGCCCAATAATTCCGGACAACGCTCGGTCCCTACGTATTACCGCGGCTGCTGGCACGTAGTTGGCCGGACCTTCTTCTGGAGGTACCGTCACTTTCGCTTCTTCCCTCCTGAAAGTGGTTTACAACCCGAAGGCCTTCTTCCCACACGCGGCGTCGCTGCGTCAGGCTTTCGCCCATTGCGCAAGATTCCCCACTGCTGCCTCCCGTAGGAGTCTGGGCCGTGTCTCAGTCCCAGTGTGGCTGTTCGAGCTCTCACTCCAGCTACGCGTCGTTGCCTTGGTGAGCCATTACCTCACCAACTAGCTGATACGCCGCGAGACCATCCCGGAGCAGCGGACTTTTCCTCCAGCTGCCATGCGGTAAATGGAGAGTATTGGGCATTAGCCACAGTTTCCCGTGGTTATTCCCATCTCCGGGGTAGGTTTCTCACGTGTTACTCACCCGTTCGCCGGTCTCCACACATCCGAAGATGTGCTTCTCCCTCGACTTGCATGTGTTAGGCGCGCCGCCAGCGTTCGTCCTGAGCCAGGATCAAACTCTCCATTAGAGACCTGTAGCGAACAGCAAAGCTGCAACCACACATCCTGTGGAGATAAATGACCTTGGTTATGGAATGAACACTGACAAATTTTCGTTGTCAGTCATCCTGAATCAAGGAATCTACAAACTCGAATGGACACCATGCCGAAGCACGACACCCAGACGGGGCTTGCATGTATAAAGTGCACTGACTTTTGGCACACTGTGTAGTTTTCAAGGAGCGGGACACACAATCTCCCGAGTTCCCCAGAACCCACAAACGCAGGAACAAAGGCTTTCGGTCAACCATGCAACCGAGCAAAGCTCGGGCTCCAAGTCCTGAATCGAAGACCTCTCGCAGACACGAGAGCCGATCACAACGGACTCACACCGCCTCCCGGGGCGAACCCCTTTGTGCGGCGGACGAGTAATGTACGCCTCCCCCCGGACCCCTGCAACCCCTGGGATGGGTTTTTCTGGATTCGTGGACGCAAAATGGCGTCTGACCTGCGGAAACGGGGTCAGGACTAGTTGGGTGAATCCCTGGAGGGGGCGCAGCGGCGTGGCTGCAGGCCCCCTGTCTACCCCGTGGGCCGGCCCGGAAACCAGCAACGCCGCCCCCAGCTCCGGGACGGCGTGTTGGCGAGGTGACCCACACCGGACGACCCCACAGGGGGTCGGCGTCGGTGCGGACTGGAGGCGTGCTCAGGTGGCGTGCTCGAACGGGGGCGCGGGCGGCGGCATCGAGGGCGCCGCTCCCATCCCATTCATCGACGGGTGGGCCTGCGGCTCCTCCTGGGCGGCGAGCCGCTCGACGGCAGCGGTCAACCGCTCGAGGTGGCGGACCACCTCCTTGGTGTCACGGCGACCCTCGAAGATGCGGATCAGCGTCAGCCCGGCGGCGACGAGCGCAAGCCCGCCGATGCCGCCGGAGATGAGGAACGGGAACTGCGTCCGGATGTCGACGCCGTTGTCCAGCCCTGCTGCGCCGTTCCAGGCGAAGAAGATGAACAGCAGGCCGAACAGGACGAGCCCGATCGCGGTGTACCTGGTTGCGTTGGGAGAGAGGTTGTTCATGCGTGCGCGCTCCTGCGTGCGAAACGGGTGGGGTCGGCGGTCGAGTGGGCGAAGGCGGCGGCCGGGGTCATCCGAGGAACACCTTGCGGACGTTCTCGGGGTCGGCCAGCTCGGCACCCCGGACCTCCTGCACGATGGTCCCCTGCTCCATGATCAAGCCGAGGGTGGCGACGTCGAGCGCGCCGATGTTCTGCTCGATGAGGATCACGGTCGTGCCGTCGGCGTTGATCTGGCGGACGATCTCGAAGACGTCCTTGACGATGACGGGTGCAAGGCCCATGGAGGCCTCGTCGATGATCAGCAGCTTGGGCTTGGCCATGAGGCTGCGGCCGATGGCGACCATCTGCTGCTCACCGCCCGACAGCGTGCCGGCCATCTGGTCGTGGCGTTCGCGGAGCCGGGGGAAGTAGTCGTAGACCTTCTCCCGCTGCTGCTCCATCCAGTCGCCGTCGGACCGGTGGGTCCAGCCGCCGACGTCGAGGTTGGCCCGCACCGAGAGCTGGGGGAACACCCGCCGGCCCTCCGGGCACATGACGATGCCGTTGGACACCGCCTGCCGGACCGACCACTTGGAGGCGTCACGTCCCTCGAAGGACACGGTGCCGCCAGTCGGCTTCACCTTCCCGCACAGCACCGATGCGGTCGTGGTCTTCCCGGCCCCGTTGAGGCCCAGGAGCACGGCCGTCTCGCCGGTGCGGATGGTGAAGTCGATGCCGTGCAGCACCTGCAGGCCGCCGTAGCCGGCGGTCAGCCCGGACACCTCCAGGAGCGTGTCGCCCGGGGCGGTCTCGCCACCGACGGCGGCGATCTCGTCGCTGGGCAGCGGCATCGTCGGGTCGCGGGACAGGTCCGTGGTCGGGTCGTACTCCTCGTACTCCCCCACCGCCTGTCCGCTGGACGGTGGCTTCCACTGTGCGTCAGTCAAGGGTCGTCGCCCCCTCACCCATGTAGGCCTCGGCCACGGCCGGGTTGGTGCGGATCTCCTCGGCCTGGCCCTCGGCGAGCAGCTTGCCGAAGGACAGGACGAACACGTAGTCGCTGACGCGCAGCACCTGCGGCACGTGGTGGTCGATCATCACGATGGAGATGTTCAGCTGGTCACGCATGACGAGCAGGCGGTCGCAGAACTCCGCGGCCTCCTCCGGCGCCATGCCGGCCAGCGGCTCGTCCAGCATCAGGATGTCGGGGTCCACGGCCATCACCGCCGCGACCTCGCACAGCTTGAGCATGCCGTAGGGCATCCCGTCGAGCGTGCGATGCGCGAGGTGGGCGATGCCGAAGAAGTCCAGCACCTCCATGGCCCGTCGCCGCAGCTCGCGTTCCTCACGACGTGCCCAGGGCATGCCGAACATGCCGGCCCCGTCGCCGTAGGCCACCTTGTGGTGGTGGGCGACGAGCAGGTTCTCCAGCAGGGTGAAGGACCGGATGAGGCCGACCTGCTGGAACGTGCGGCCGAGGCCACGGATGACGCGTTCGTCGGGCCGCAGCGCGGTGACGTCCTCACCCTTGATGAAGACACGTCCCTCGTTGGGGCTTGCGAAGCCGCTGACGCAGTTGAAGAAGGTGGTCTTGCCGGCGCCGTTGGGGCCGAGCACACCGACGATCTCGTTGGGTGCGACCCGGAAGTCGACGCCGCCGAGCGCCTGGACGCCTCCGAAGCGGATGGCGATGCCCTTGGTCTCCAGCAGGTACCGGGAGTCGCCCTTCGGGATGGCCAGGGGTGGTGCGGCCGTGTCGGGCACGGGAGTGTCGAGCTGGGTCACAGCCGGGCTCCTTCCGGGTCGGCCAGCGGGTCCTCACGGTAGACCGCGGGCGGGTCGGTCAGCGGATCGGCCGTGTCGTCCTTGAACTTGCCCATGCGCAGCCACGAATGGAGGTGGTGCTGCTGCTGGGCGATGCCTCCCGGGTAGAGGGTCAACGTCAGGATCAGCAGCGCCGCGCTGATCACCGGCTCGAGGGTGATGTCGATCGCGGTGAACGGCCAGAAGTGGAGGTTCTCGTGGGACCGCTCCAGCAGCGTGGGGAGGACGGCGAACAGCACGCCACCCTGCACCACACCCCAGCGGTTGCCCACGCCACCAACGACCGCCATCAGCAGGAAGGTGATGGAGAGCAGGAACTGGAAGTCAGCCGGCGCCACGCGTTGCTCGATGGAGGCGAACAGGCCGCCCGCCACGGCGGCGATGAGGCCGGAGAGGACGAACGCCAGCAGCTTGTAGCCCGTGACGTTGATGCCCCACGACGCCGCCACCCGCTCGCTCTCGCGGAGGGCGCGGACCGCTCGGCCGGCCTTGGAGCCGGCGAAGAGGGTGTCGAACAGCAGGAAGGCGGCGAGGAAGCCGATGCAGAGGTAGGCGTAGCTCAGGTCGCTCGTCGCCCCGTCCAGCCCGCCGGCGATGGCCGAGAACGGGCCGCCCAGGCCGTCGAGGAAGGACACGATGAAGCCGGGCATGACCGGGCGGGGGGCCACCTGGCCGGCACCGCCACCCGTCAGGGAGGTGATGTTGAACACCACTTCCTGGGCGAACAACCCGTAGGAGATCGTGACGATCGCCAGGTACAGGCCCTTGACCCGCAGCGCGACCGCGCCGAGGAGGACCGCGGCGAACGCCCCCGACAGGGCGGCGACGATCAGGCCGGCACCCCAGGGGAGGTCGAGCTCGGTCAGGGTGTAGCCGGCGGCGAACGCGCCGGCGCCGAAGAAGGCCGCGTGGCCGAGCGACACCTGGCCGGCGTAGCCGACGAGGATGTTCATGCTCAGCGCCACGATGGCGAAGACCGCGGCCTTGCTGACCAGGTTGGTGTAGACGTCCGGCACCAACGAGGTGACGAACAGGACGAGGAGGACCAGGCCGATGCGCACGGCGTGGCGCTGTGCACGCCCACGGGAGTCGGGCGCCCACTGCTCCACGACGAGGCGTGGCGGCGGGCCGGACGGACGGGCGGGCGTGGTGCCCGAGGGCATGGGCTGCGGGGCCGGCGCGGCGACGTCGACTGCCATGTCAGGCCTCCTTTCCGAGCAGGCCTCGGGGACGCAGCAGCAGCACGAGCAGCAGCGACATGAGGACCGCGATCTGCGGCGGACCGGGGAGACCCAGGTCGAGGGTGAGGTTGATCTGGTTGGCGGTGGCCACGATCACACCGAGCAGGAGGCCGCCGACGACGGCACCGACCATGCTGGTCAGGCCACCGAGCAGCGCGCCGGTGAACGCCGGGATGAGGAACCGGGCCAGGAGCAGCCCCGGGCCGAGCAGGTTGAAGACACCCGCGGCGAGGAGGCCGGCGGCACCGGCCATCGCGCCGGCAACGGCCCACGCGCTCATCGTGATCGCGTTGGTGTTGATGCCCTGCAGCTCGGCGGCGAAGGGGTCCTGGGAGGTGGCGAGGAGCGCGACGCCGTAGGGGGTCTTGAAGTACAGGGCCAGCAGCGCAGCCGCACCACCCAGCACGACCACGATGATGATCGTGTGCCAGTCGACGGGGATCGTCGAGCCGGGGATGGTGAAGGCGTTGCCGTTGATGAAGCGGGGGAACGGGTCACCGGTGACGCCGAACAGCTTGGCCTGCAGGCCCACCATGAACACGGCGACACCGATGGTGAGCACCAGCTGGGTGACGGGCGTGGAGTCCTTGAGCCGGTCGAGGATGACCTTGACCATCACGCTGAGCATGGCGCCGGCGAGCAGCGCAGGGATGACGGAGACCAGCAGCTGGCCACCGGTGAGGGTGCCGGGGTTGTCGGCGCTGCTGAAGATCGACAGCGCCTCCATCCGCTCCATGATGAACAGCGACACGAACGCGCTGGACGTGCCGATCTCGCCGTGGGCGAAGTTGAGGACCTTGGTGGCCTTGAAGACCAGCGCCAGGCCAAGGGCGATGAGGGCGTAGATCGCACCGGTGCGGACACCGATGACGAAGATGTTGATCAGCTCGTCCATGTCAGGCCCTAGAACCCGCTGGCGAAGCTGGCGACGGTCTCGTATTCCTCGGTGCTGCAGTTGGCCTTGATCACGTGCACCTGGTTGGCCCCGAAGTGGTTGTTCGCGGAGTACGAGGTGCTCGGGAAGATGCCGGTCTCCACCGTCGAGGTCTCGACGAGGTTGCGGAAGTCCTCGCGGGTCACGTCGTTGCTCCCGTAGGTGCTGACGTACTGCTCGAGCAGGTCGGAGAAGATCATGCCGGTGGCCCACAGGGACAGGGCGATGTCGTCGCTCGGGGTGCCGAACTGCTGGGCTGCGGAGAAGAACTCCGGCACGTTGTTGCGGGCCCAGTCCAGGCCGGGGAAGGGCGAGAAGAACTCGCCGCCGTCGACGTTGGGGCAGCCCGATCCGAGGACGGCGTTGAGGCCCATCGAGACACCCACGCCCACGAACTGGGGGTTGTAGCCGGCCAGGTTGGCCTGCTGGGCGAACTGGATGTAGTCCACCGGGGCGGTGAGGATGTAGACGACGTCGACACCGTTCTGCTGCAGGTCCGCGGCGTAGGTGTTGTACCAGGAGTTGTCACCCTTGGGGTGCCGGAGGGTGCGGTAGTAGTCCAGGCCGGACGCGGCGACGCCCTGCTCCCAGCCGTCGACGGCGTCCTGGAAGTTGGGGGTGTCGGTGATGACCGCGGCGACCTTCTGGCCGGGGTGCTGGGCCTTGACCCACTGGGCGAGCAGCAGGCCCTGGGCCCGGTAGCTCATGGAGAAGGCGAAGTAGTTGCGCAGGCCCAGCAGGCCGGCCTCGGTCACACCCGCGGAGAAGTACGGGATGTTCTGCTGCTCGGCGAAGGTGCCGCAGGCCTGGATCTGGTCGGTACCGCCGGCACCGGTCAGCAGGAAGTTGTCGGCGGCGAGCTGGCGGCAGGCCTGCACCGCGGTGGAGGGCTGGTACCGGTCGTCGGCGAAGGAGATGTTGAACTGGGTGAACCCGGCGATGTCGCCGTCCTGCCCGACCTTGTAGCGGTAGTACAGGTCACGGGCCTCCTCGAATGAGGTCACGGGCAGCGGGGCCGCGCCGGTCACCGGCGCGTGGACCGCGATGTTGATGGAGCCCGCAGCGGCGTCGACACCGGTGCGGTCGGAGCCGGTGATGGCCGCGCCACCCGTGGCCCCGCCGCCGTCGGTGTTCCCGCCCCCGGCACCATCGGTGTTTCCACCGTCAGTGGCGCCGCCTGCACCACCGTCGGTCGACCCGCCGGTGCTGCCACCGGTCGAGCCGCCGGTGCTGCCACCCGTGGAGCCGCCCGTCGAGCCACCGGTGCTGCCACCCGTGGACCCGCCGGTGCTGGTCGAACCGCCGGTCGTCCCACCGGTGGTCGAGCCGCCCGTCGTCCCGGTCGTGCCGGTCGTCCCGGTCGTCCCCGTTGTCCCGGTGGTGCCGCCGGTCGTGCCGGTGGTGCCGCCCGTGGCGCCGCCGGTGGACCCGCCGGTCGCGCCACCGGTGGAGCCGGTGGTCCCGCCGGCGACCTGGTTGCCGGTCCCCGAGTCGAACGCGGTCTGGTCGGTGAAGCCGTTCGTTCCGCCGGCGGCGAAGCCGATCTGTTCACGCGTTTCGGCCTTCAGGCCGCAGGCAGCCGCAAGCATCGCGAAGACCGCGAGGGCTGCGAGGAAACGCAGGCGTCGGTAAATGGACATGGTGGGCATCGACTCTCTTCTTCGGGGAGGGAGCAGGGAACGGGGTGCGGCGACCCCGGACTAGATCTGGAATCCGCGATCGCGCAGGAGGCGGGTCATCGCCCCGGAACGCACCGCGGCGGTGACGGGCGCCCCGTCGAGGACACGGCCGTACCAGAAGGCACCGCCGAGCATCATGGGCAGCAGGATCCATGCGATCGGGAAGGATCCGGCCGACTCCTCGTTCACCGGGGCGAACGCCTCGTCGGCGACGCTGCTGGTGTTGTCCTGCACAGCCGACGTGACGCTGGACTCGGCTGCCGGCGCCGGCTGGGCCGCCGTCGTGCTGGTCGTCCCCGACGCGGCGGGCGAGGACGGCCGGTTGCTGGACCCGCTGGACGACGAACCGGACGAGCTCGACGTCCCACGGCCACCGCTGGTGCCACCCGTGCTGCCGGAGCTGCCCGAGGTGGACCCACCGGTGCTGCCACCGGTGTTGGTGTTGTTGCCCGGGCTGACCGGGATGGGCTCGGGCTTGTCGACCTGGGTGAACTCCGTCGTCGGGGGGTTCTCGTCGAGCGGCTCGAGGTAGGCGTAGTAGTTCGTGGAGTAGTCGGCGTCGCCATAGGCCAGGTTCTGCGCGGCCAGCGGGCGGATGAGGATGCCGTTGCTCCAGTCGAGCTTGAACTGCTCGTTGTCGGTCAGCGCGTCCTGCGCCGGGAACGTCATGTCGAAGGTGACGATGTTGTTGTCGTCCGGTTCGGCCCGGGGGCTGCAGTAGAAGATGTCGATCTCCGGCTGCTCGCGGACGGGCTGGTTGTCCCCGGCCTCCCAGGGTTCGGCGATGACGCAGGCCTCGAGGCCCGTGATGTTCTGGGTCAGCAGGTCCGTCTCGCCGCCGGTCACGTTGGCGAAGAACGCCTCGAACATCTCCGGTCCGCCGGTGCCGGCCTGGGCGACGACGGCCAGCATGAACTCGCGGAACGCCGGGGACTCCACGGCGAAGGAGGCGGAGGACATCTGGAAGCTGATGGTGTAGTCGCTGACCGTCTTGCCCTCGGCAACGGTGGGCGGGCCGATCTGGACGGCCGAGGAGTAGCGCTGGTTGCCGTTGAGCAGGCCGACCGGAAGCGCGCCCGGCGGGACGGGCTGCGGGACGGGCTCGGACGCGGCGTCCAGGCCCTCGAGGCCGGCGACGACACCGCCGAGGACGGGACCGGTGACCTGCTGGGCCTCGGGCGTGCAGGACTCCGGGATGACGATGCACTGGATGGTGGAGTCCGTTAGCGTCCCGGGCGTCAGCGCGCTCGTGGGCGAGGTGTAGAACGCCGTCTTGATGCCGCCGCTCTCCGCGGGCGGTTCCTCGTCGCCACCGGGCAGCGCCGGGATGGGCGATTCCTCCTCGGTCTCGCTGGGCGAGGGTGCCGGCTCGGGCTCCTCGGACTCGCTCGACCCGGGGATCGGGACCGGAAGGTCGGGCAGCTGTGCGCCGGCGCTGGACGCCAGCGGCACGGTCGCGAGCAGCATCGTGCCCACCAGGAAGAACAGCGCCCAGGCCCTGATGTCGTGGGTGGGACGCAGCGCGCTGGCGCTGGGGCGTCCCGCATGACGATCACGGGAGGAGGGATGCGGCTTGGTCATGTCGTGTCGGCCCATCACAGTCGGCTTCGGTTCCTCGCGGCACTCCCCCGAGCGGGCCCCGCGTTGGCGGAGCACAGTGCTGCATATCGGAGAGTTCGACGTCGGCGCAGGGTTCTCCTGCCCGACGACCACAGGATTCGGTCGAAATCGGTGCCGACTGAAGGAGATCCATCCGATCGTCGACCCGAGGTGTTACCGAAGGTACCAAGGGTGACCGTCAGCTCGGTTCGGGGGCCCCGCCCTGCTCGTCGGCCCGCCGGTGCCGGACGTACCGGCTGACCAGCGGATGGCCGTCGATCCAGAACCGCCACGGCCGGTTGGCGGCCAGCCGGACACCCACCCGTGGCCCGGCCGCAACGACCGGTGGCTCGTGGCCGTCCGCGGCCAGCTGGACCGGGGACGACGGGTCCAGGAGGTCAACCCCACCGAGGGCCCCGTCGATGCCGAGGGCGCTGGCAAGGCGGGCCGGCCCCCGGAGGAGGTCCCGGTCACGGACCCGGTCACCACGACGGGCACGCATCACCGCCTGCCCCTCCACGACCTCGGCCGCACGGAGCAGGACCGCCTGGCCGTGGCCGTCAGGCCCGGTGACCACGTTGGTGCACCAGTGCATGCCGTAGGTGAAGTAGACGTAGGCGTGGCCGGCCGGACCGAACATCACCGCGTTGCGGGGGGTCCGGCCACGGAAGGTGTGGCTGGCGGGGTCGTCCTCGTCGTAGGCCTCCACCTCGATGATGCGGACGGCCGTCCCCTCGTCGGGGCGCTGGAGGATCGTCCCGAGCAGCTGCGGAGCAACGTCGGGGCTGTCCCCCTGCAGGACGGACCGGTCCAGCAGGCGCCGCTCGGTCATCCCAGCCGGTCGCGCTTGGCGGCCACGAACGCCCGCAGCTGCTCCAGCGTGCCGGTGTTCAGCACGTCCGACGGCGTGGCCCAGCCGCGCTGCGCGGTCCACACGCCGTACCGCATGGCGTCGAGGTCACCGACGGAGTGCGCGTCGCAGGAGATGGTGAGGGTGACGCCGGCCTCGACCGCCCGCCGGACCATCTCACCCGACAGGTCCAGCCGGCGCGGCGAGGCGTTGACCTCCAGCGCCGTGCCCGTCTCGCGGCACGCCTCGAGGATGGCAGCCAGGTCGACCTCGAAGCCGGGGCGCTTGCCCAGCTTGCGGCCGGTCAGGTGTCCGATGGCGTTGACGGCGGGCGACTCGATGGCGGCCATGATCCGTGCGGTCTGGGCGGCGCTGTCGCGTTCGAGGCCCGAGTGCACGCTGGCGACGGTCCAGTCGAACTCCAGCAGGAAGTCGGGGTCGTAGTCCAACCCCCCCTCCAGCCCGATGTTGAGCTCCGACGCGTCGAGGATCGCCATCTCGTAGCGATCCCGGAGCGCCCGGATGGCGGCCCTGCGGTCGAGCACCTGCTGGCGGGACAGGCCGTTCATCGAGAGGTCCTCGGCGTGGTCGGTCACCGCCCAGTAGGCGTAGCCCTTGTCCGCGGCTCGGTCGAGCATCTCCTCCAGCGTGGCCTTGCCGTCGCCGGACCAGTCGGAGTGGCCGTGCAGGTCGCCGGTGATGTCGTCGAGCGTCACGACCGCGGGCAGGGTGCCGTCGATCGCGGCGTCGACCTCGCCGGTGTCCTCCCGCATGGTCGGTGGCACCCACGCCAGGTCGACGGCGGCGTACACGTCGGCCTCCGTTCGGCTCGCGACGCGCTCGCCCTGCGTGCCCTCCTCGGTCCGCGTCCAGATGCCGTACTCGTTGAGCAGCAGGCCACGGCGCACGGCCCGCTCCCGGACACGGACGTTGTGGGCCTTCGACCCGGTGAAGTACTGCAGGGCAGCGCCCCATGCGTCGGGTTCGACGACGCGCAGGTCGACCTGGATCCCGCGGACCGTGATGACCGAGGACTTCTTCTCGCCGGCCGCGATCACGGACTGGACCAGGTCGTAGCCGCGGAACGCCTCGTGGATCGGCCCCGGGTCGGCGTCGCTTGCGACCAGCACGTCGATGTCGCCGATCGTGTCGCGCATGCGGCGCAGCGAGCCGGCGTAGTCGACCTGCTGGACGTCGTCGCGTGCCCGCAGCCTTGCGCAGACCTCCTCGGCCAGCGCGATCGCGTCGGCGGCCGGGACACGGTCGGTGTCCTTGCTGCCCATCCGGCGCAGCGACTCCTTGAGGTTGGCGACCGTCTTGGCGCCGAGCCCTGGCAGTCCTGCCACCCGGCCGTCGTCCATGGCCGCCGTCAGCGCCTCGATGGAGTCGATGCCGAGGGACTCGTGCATCAGCACGGCGGTCTTGGGACCGAGTCCCGGGACCCGCGTCAGCTCGACCACCCCGGCCGGGACCTTCTCGCGGAGGTCCTCCAGCATGCCGATGGTGCCGGAGTCCAGGTACTCGCGGATCTTCTTGGCCGTCGACGCGCCGATGCCCTTGACGTCGGCCAGGGCCGCGTCGTCGAGGGTGCCGAGGTCCACCGACGCGGCACCGACGGCGTCGGCGGCGCGTTCGTAGGCGCGGACACGGAAACGATCGGCGCCGCTGATCTTCAGCAGCGTCGCGATCTCGGCGAACCGGCGGTGCAGCTCCTCGTTGACCCAAGCCATGGCGCGCAGCCTACGACCCGCGTGCGACACCGGCTGCTGTGCCGGTCGGCCCGCCCTGCAAGACTGCGAGACATGAAGATCGGATCTTGGGCCCGCGCCGAAGGCGTCGTCGGCATCGTCGCCAAGCTCGACCCCGACGGCACGGTCACCGTGTTCAATCCCGGCGACCGGCAGATGATCGTGGTGCCGTCCGCGCGCTGCCAGCCCCTGCCGACCGGGACCGTGGAGGCCACCATCACCGTCCGGCTCGACGTGCCGCACGGCCTGGGCGAGGACTCCATGACCAGGTGGGTTGCCGCGCTGGTCGACCCGGTGCTCCGCACCAACGCCCGCGCCGCGCTGGAGGAGCAGGGCATGGACGTCGGGGCCTTCGCGATCGAGCCGTCGGTGGAGGTCGTCGAGGTGGCCCAGCCCGACGCCGAGGGGTCCTAACCCGGTCGGTTGGTCGACGACTGCACGTCGCGGTGGGCGTGCAGGTAGGCGGGGAAGAACTCGCGTTCCAGCCGTGACCAGTACTGGACCGCCAGCGACGCGTCCAGCCCGAGGTCGTTGGAGGGGATGTCGGCGGTGGTGCGGTCGCAGGTCTGGACGAGCAGGCCGTGGAGCCGGTTGGCGCGTGCCTCGTCCTGCATGCGGATCTGGATGAGGGTCAGCTCGACGCGCTGCTTGCCGTGGGGCAGCCAGGCCACGGTGCCACCGACCCGGTCACGGTAGATGCGGGCCTTGCCGGTCTCGGCGACGAGCAGGCCCTCACGCCGTGCGAGCTCGTCGATCCGGGCGAGCAGCTGAACCTCGATGCTGGGTGCCATGCGGGGGATGCTATCGACGGGGCCGCGTCGGCTCAGACAACCTCGCCGGCGTCGATGCGCTTCTGCCGCTTCTCCGCCTCGGCCTTGATGCCCTTGGTGGCGATCGACATCACGAGCTTCTGCCCCTGCTTGATGACCAGCTTGGGCAGCGGGATGATCAGGTCGACCATGCCCTCCAGCTCGGCCGTGCAGCCGGTCTCGGTCGGGATGATCGTGTAGGTCCCGCGCTGTGCCCGCTGCACGCCGCCGCTGACGAGCTCCCAGCTGACGGAGTCGTCGGTCCAGGAGTGGTCCACGACCTGTTCGTCGCGGATCCCGACCACCGACATCTTCATCCAGACCCGCTCGGGCCAGCCCTCGTCGTTGTGGCTCTCGATGCGGACCTCCTCGTGGATCCTCGACCACGTCGGGAAGGCCTCGAGGTCGGTCAGGACGTCCCAGACCGTCTCGGGTGCGGCGTCGATGTCGATCCGGGCGCTGGCGTGGACCTCAGCCAAGGGCCATCTCCTTCTCCAGGGGCGTGCGGAAGCGCGGGATCACCACATGGCCCCGTAGCCACGTGGTCAGCCGTTCGGCTTCGACGGCGACCGCGTCCGACCCATCATGACCGATGTCGGCCAGCAGCCGGGTGACCACCCGTCCATCCGCCTGCTGCGCCCAGCCGCCCACGACCCGGCCGTCCAGCCACACGGTCGGGCCGACGTTGCCGTTGCGGTCGAACAGCGGCCCGCCGAACACGGCCCACTCCCCCAGGTACCACCCGCGTTCCTTCCATCCCATCGGCGTCGGGTCCATGGCAGGGAGGAGGGTCACGACGGGCCGGTCGACGGCCGGCGCGGGGCGAACGTCCTCGGGCAGGAGCCATCCCTCTGCGCCGCCGTCGAGGGACACCACGACCGCCGCGACGTCGTCGAGGGCCGCGACGGCGCTGCGCTTGGTCCAGCCGGTCCACCAGCGGATGTCGTCGGTGGTGGCCGGTCCGAACCGGGCGAGGTAGGCACGCAGGAGGTCGGCGCGGGCGGACACCTCCGGGGCGGCGAGCAGGCCGTCGAGGGGCTCGTCGAACCACTGCTCGGTGCGGCTCCAGCGGTACTGGCTGGCCCGCCACGACCCGAGGGGACGGCCCCGGACGATCAGGCCGTCCATCGCCATCAGGTACAGCAACCGGGAGCCGACCGGCTGCTGCTGCACCCACTTGCCCGACCCGAGGGTGATCGGTGTTCGCAGCTCGGGGATGGCCTGTCCCAGTTCGGCTGTTGTCATCGGGGCGGCGCCGTCCAGGACCCGGAGGACCTCCTCGGCCAGCCCGGCGAGCCATCCTTCGGGGTCGGGGTGGACGTCGGAGGCGGTGACGAACGCCAGCAGCTTCCGTCGGTCCGCCGCGGCGACCGGCACGGTTCCCCCGCCCAGCGCGGTGGGCCCGAACGTGCGCGGCACCACCCAGATCGTCCGGCGGATGGTGTGCAGGCGCCACAACGACCGGCGGTCGTACAGCGCGTCGGTGATGTCGCTCCGGGTGACGTCGGGCACGCGGGCCCAGAGCGACAGGAACGGCGTGGTCGGGTCGCTGGAGTGCAGCATGACCAGGTCGGCCACGCACCCCTCGATGTCGGCTGCCGTGCGTCCGAGGTGGTGGCGGTCGACCAGCCTGGCCCGTCGCTCGTCGTCGTCGACGTGTCGCTGTCCCCCCACGGGTGCCTCAGCCGAGGCGTTCGCGGAGGCTGGCGAGCTGCCGTTCGACCGCGGCGGGGGCGGGACCCTGGACGGCCGACCGACGGTGGACGGCGCCCATCGGGTCCAGCAGGCTGCTGACCTGGTCGGCGTCCAGCTCGGGCATGGTGCCGACGAGCTCGTCGGGGGTCAGGTCGGTGATGTCGATGCCGCGTCCCTCGCAGGTGGCGACCAGCTCGCCGACCCGTTCGTGGGCGCTGCGGAAGGGGACGCCGGCGACGACCAGCGCTTCGGCGACGTCGGTGGCGAGGGAGAACCCGCCGGCGGCGGTGCCGGCCAGGCGCTCGCGGTCGAACACGAGGCTGGCCATCATCCCGGCGACGGCGGGGAGGGCGAGCATCAGCGTGTCGACGGCGTCGAAGACGGGCTCCTTGTCCTCCTGCAGGTCACGGTTGTAGGTCAGCGGCAGGCCCTTGAGGGTCACCAGCAGGGTGACGAGGCTGCCGATCAGCCGCCCGGTCTTGCCGCGGACCAGCTCGGCCACGTCGGGGTTGCGCTTCTGCGGCATGATGCTGGATCCGGTCGAGAAGGCGTCGCCGACCCGGCACCACCCGAACTCGGTGCTGGCCCACAGGACCACCTCCTCGCAGAGGCGGGAGAGGTGCACGCCCAGCATCGCGGTGGCCGACAGGAACTCCACGGCGAAATCGCGGTCGGCGACGGTGTCCATGGAGTTGGGGCCGACGCCGGTGTAGCCGAGGGCGTCGGCGTAGCGCTGCGGGTCCAGGGGGAGGGTCAGGCCGGCCATCGCGCCGGAGCCGAGCGGGGAGAAGTCCAGCAGCCGCATGCGGCAGTCGGCGAGCCGGGCGATGTCGCGATCCAGCGCCCACGCGTGGGCCAGCAGGTGGTGGGCGAGCGTGACGGGCTGGGCGCGCTGGAGGTGGGTGAAGCCCGGCGCGATCCAGTCCACCGCACCTTCGGCCTGGTCGGCAAGGACGGCCTGGATGCCGCGCAGGTGTTCGGTCAGCACCGGGATGGTGTCGGCCAGGTACAGCCGGAGGTCACCGACGATCTGGTCGTTGCGGCTGCGCCCGGCCCGCAGTCGGCCGCCTGCCTCGCCGCACAGCTCGATCAGCCGCCGTTCGACCGCGCCGTGCAGGTCCTCGTCGTCGTCGAGGAAGGCGAAGGTGCCGCTGGTGAACTCCTCCTCGATCGTGGCGAGGGCCGTGACGATGTCGGCGTGGTCGTCGTCGGTGACCAGGTCGAGGCGACGGAGCTCGTCGGCGTGGGCGCGGGATCCGGAGAGGTCGTAGGGCCACAGGCGTGCGTCGAAGTGGATCGACCGGCCGAGGTCCCATGCGGCCCGGTCGGGACCGCTGGCGAAGCGCCCGCCCCACAGGCGCCCCTCCCCGGTCGTGCCGGTGGTGCCGCTGCCGTCAGTCGTCATCGTCGTCGTCCTCGTCGTCGGTGTCGTCGTCGTTCCGGGGTTGGATCTCGGTCAGCACCACACGGGCCGCGTCGGCGACCTCGGGGTGGATGTCGCCGTCGTCGTCCCACTCGCGCAGGCGGTCCAGCGCACGCTCGATCCGCTTGCGGTCGGGTTTGTCGCGGACCCGCTCGAGCTCGTGCAGCAGGTCCTCGCCGCGTTCGCCCGCGGCCTCGGGGTCCTGCCCGATGAGGTCGATCATGCCGTCCAGCCCCAGCTCGCGGGCGATGTCGGCGGGGTCCGACGGCGCAACCGGCTGCCCGTCGGCCGCCGGGCTGGTCGGGCTCGGCGGGGGCGAGGGTGTCGTGGACGGCGCCGATGACGCGGTGGGTTCCGACGCCTCTCGGGTCGCGGCGGCATCGGGTGAGGCGGGCACGACCTCGTCGGCGGTCGCGGTCGGCACGACCTCGGGCAGCGTCTGGAAGACCGCGGGGTCGTCCTCGGACGCACCGCATGCCACGACGAGGAGGAGGGTCGTGGCGGCCACCAGGCGGCCCACGACAGGATGGACGCGGCTCACGGCTGGGCCCGGCCGACGTCTGCGGGTTCCTCGTCGCCGGTGACGCGCCGCGCGGGAAGCGTCGGGGTCTTGATGGCGCGCAGGGTCTCGGCGACGTCGTGGCCGGTCGCGGGTTCACGGGCGACGACGAGCACGGTGTCGTCGCCCTGGAGCGTCGCGAGCGTGCCGGCCACGTCGGCCATGTCGATGGCGCTGGCGACCGTGGCGGCGGCGCCAGGAGGGGTCTTGAGGACCGCCAGGTTGCCGCTGGCGTCGATGGCGGTGACGAACTGGCGCATCAGCTGGGCGAGGCCCTGCCGTTCGGTGCCGGCGTAGGCAAGGGTGCCGTCGGCGCCGCGTTGCTTGCCGATGCCGAGCTGCTCGAGGTCACGCGAGACCGTCGCCTGGTTGACCTCGACCCCGTGTCGCGACAGCAGCTCGACGAGCTCGCCCTGCGAGGCGATCTCGTAGGTCGCGACGAGCTGGGCGATCAGGTCCTGCCGTTGGGTGCGGTCGGTCATGGGATGGGTGGCCGGGTCAGGTCAGCAGCGTGATCAGCAGCGCCTTCTGGGCGTGCAGGCGGTTCTCGGCCTGGCTGAACACCACGCTGGCCTCGCCGTCGATGGCCTCCGTCGTGATCTCCTCGCCGCGGTGGGCGGGCAGGCAGTGCATGACGATGGCGTCGGGGCGGGCCGCCGCCATGGCGCTGGCGTTCAGCTGGTAGGGCTTGAACAGCTCGGCCCGCTCCTCGGACTCCGACTCCTGGCCCATGGATGCCCAGACGTCGGTGTACAGCACGTCGGCGTCGACGCAGGCGGCCTCGGGGTCGGTCGTGATGGTGACGGCCCCGCCGCTGAACTCCGCGAGCGTCCGGGCCTCGTCGACGATCTGGGCGTTCGGCGCGTACCCCTCCGGATGCCCGATGACGACGTGCATGCCCGTCATGGCCCCGGCCTTCAGCAGCGAGTGGGCCATGTTGTTGCCATCACCGAGGTAGACCAGCTTGAGGCCCGCCAGGGTCCCCTTGTACTCACGGATCGTCTGCAGGTCGGCGACGGCCTGACAGGGGTGGGTCAGGTCCGACAGCGCGTTGATGATCGGGATGTCGCCGGCTTCGGCGAGGTCCTCCAGCCGATCCTGCCCGAAGGTGCGCAGGACGATGGCGTGCACGTAGCGGGACAGCACGCGTGCGGTGTCTGCGACGGTCTCGCCGCGCCCGAGCTGCAGCTGCTGGCCGGTGAGCACGACGGGGTGGCCGCCCAGCTCGCGGACACCGACCTCGAACGACACGCGGGTCCGGGTCGACGGCTTCTCGAAGATCAGCGCGACGGACTTGCCGTGCAGCACGTCGCCCCACGTGCTGGAGGCGCGGCTGGCGGGCGTCGGCCGTTCGGCCTTCAGGTCGTCGGCCAGGTCGAGGACGGCCAGGAGCTCCTCGGGCTGCAGGTCGTCGACGGTCAGGAAGTGCCGGATCGGGGTGTCGGTCACGGGGCTATCCCTCTCCCCCGACGATCTGCTGGACCCGCAGGAGCAGGTCCTCGACCTCGAAGGGCTTGTTGAACACGTTGGCGTTGCCCAGCCGCTTGCGGGCCTCGTCGGCTGCCTCGGGCTTGCCGGTGACCACGATGACGGGGGTGTCGGAGTGCTCCTCGGCGAGCTCGTCGAGGACCCGCAGGCCACCCACGTCCGGCATCATGATGTCCAGGACGACCACGGCCGGCCGGTGCATCCGCAGCTTGAGCAGGCCCTCGAGCCCGTCGCGTGCGGTCTTGACGTCGATGCCCTCGGCAGCGAAGAGGACCTCGATGAGGTCACGAACGGCACGGTCGTCCTCGACGACGAGGACGACGGGGTCGGGGCGGTCGGCGGGGCGGTCCATCAGGGGGTTCCGTTCTCGTTGGCGGCCGCGGCCAGGGCGTGTCCCAGCCTGCGGAGGCCCTCGTCGATCTCGTCGGGAGTGACGTTCAGCGGTGGGGCCAGGCGCACCGCGTCGCTGGCGACATTGTTCACCACCAGCAGCTGGTCGAGCGCATGTCCGGTCACCGCGGCCGAGATGGGCGCGTCCAGCAGCAGGGCGCGGAGCAGTCCGCGGCCGCGCTGGCCGACCACGTGGGGGCTGTCGAGGGCGATCAGCCCGTCGGCCAGCCGCTGCCCCATCGCGCGGGTGTTGGCCAGCAGGCCCTCGCGGTCGATGACGTCCATGACGGCGTTGGCCGCCGCACACGCCACCGGGTTGCCGCCGAAGGTGGAGGCGTGGTCGCCCGGCTGGAACGCCTTGGCCGCGACGCCGTGGGCGAGGATCGCCCCGATGGGCAGCCCGTTGGCAAGGCCCTTGGCGAGGCAGATCACGTCGGGGACGACGGTGGTGGTCTGCCAGCCGTACCACTCCCCCAGCCGGCCGATGCCGGTCTGGACCTCGTCGACGACGAGCAGGGCGTCGTGGGCGTCGCAGACCTCGCGGGCCCGCTCCAGCATGGCGGCGTCCAGCGGCCGGACCCCACCCTCGCCCTGGACGACCTCGACCCAGACCGCGCAGGTCCGGTCGTCGACGGCTGCGGCGAGCGCGTCGGGGTCGTCGTGGGGGACATGGGTGACCCAGCTGCCGAGCGGCTCGAACGGTTCGTGCTTGGCGGGGTTGCCGGTCAGCTTGAGCGCGCCGAGCAGGCGTCCGTGGAAGCTGCCGGTCAGGGCGACGACGTTGACCTTGGCGGGGTCCCGGTGCTTGCCGTGGCGACGGGCCAGCTTGATGGCGGCCTCGTTGGCCTCGGCCCCGGAGTTGCAGAAGAAGGCACGGCCGTCGGCCCAGCCAGCCGCGTCACGCAGCTTCGCGGCCAGCTCCAGCGCCGGGGTGGTGGCGAACAGGTTCGAGGTGTGGCTGAGCGTGCTGGCCTGGGCCGTGATGGCCTCGGTGACCGCCGGGTGGGCGTGGCCGAGGCTGGTGACCGCCAGGCCGCAGAGGAAGTCGAGGTGGTCCCGGCCGGCGTCGTCGGTCAGCCAGCTGCCGTGGCCGGAGACGAACGTGCGTGCCTGCGCGCCGTAGGTGGGCAGCAGGACCTGGTCGGCGGTGGGGGCGGTCACGGTGCGGGCTCCGGGAGGATCATGGTGCCGATGCCGGAGTCGGTGAAGATCTCCAGCAGGATGGCGTGCTCGATGCGGCCGTCGAGGAGGTGCGCCTGGGGGACGCCCCCGTCCAAGGCGGCCACGATGCTGGCGACCTTGGGGATCATGCCGGTGACCAGCTCGTCGTCAGCGATCATCTGCCGCAGGCGACCGACGCCGACCTCGCTGAGGAGGGTGGAGTCGGGGGTGCCGAAGTTCTCGTAGAGGCCGGCCACGTTGGTGAGGTAGATCAGCTTGTCGGCGCCGAGGGCCTGGGCCACGGCGCCGGCGACCTCGTCGGCGTTGACGTTGACCGTCTGCCCGTCGGCGGTGCTGCACAACGTCGCCATGACGGGGATCCGACCGGAGTCCAGCATCTGGTCGAGCAGCTGGGGGTCGACGTGGTCGACCCGGCCGACGAAGCCCATCCGGGGGTCGTGCTGCACGGCGATGACCTGGCTGGAATCGGTGCCCGCTACGCCGACGGCCGGGGCACCGGCGTCGGAGATCATCCGCACCAGCATCGGGTTGACCTGGCCGAGGAGCGCCATCTGGACGGCCTGCAGCGTCGGGGCGTCGGTGACCCGGCGCCCGTCGACGAACGCGGTCTCCAGGCCGAGCCGGTCGGCCAGCTGGCTGATCTGCGGGCCGCCGCCGTGCACGACGACGACGCGGACGCCCACGGAGTGCAGCAACGCGATGTCCCGCGCGAACGACGGGTCCTCACCGGGTCCGGTGTCGGTCGGCGTCAGCGCGGTGTTGGTCTCGCCGTCCTCCGGACGGCCGCCCTCGCTGCGGTCCAGTGGTGTCCTCGCGAGGGCGTTGCCCCCGTACTTGACCACCAGCGTCTGGCCAGCCCACCGAGTCATCCACGGCAGGGCCTCCTGCAGCACCCTCGCCTTGTCCTGCGCCAGCTTCAGCCGGTCGTTGACCAGCACCTCGGCCGTCATGTCGTGTACTCCGCGTTGATCGTGATGTACCCGTGCGTCAGGTCACAGGTGATGAAGGTGGCCCGGCCGCTGCCGAGGCCGAGGTCGATGCGGACATCGACGTCGGGGGCCTGCATGGCCTCGCTGGCGGCGGCCCGGTCGAAGTCGGCCTTGACACCCCCGCGGCAGACGACGTGTCCGGCGATGGCGATCTCGATGCCGGTCGGGTCGATGTCGACGCCGGCCGCGCCGACGGCGGCGATGATCCTCCCCCAGTTGGGGTCGGCCCCGGCGAAGGCGGTCTTGACGAGGTTGTCGTCGCCGACCCTGCGGGCGACCGCGAGGGCGTCGGCCTCGGTGGCGGCACCCGAGACGGTGAGGTGGATGACGTGCTCGGCGCCCTCGCCGTCCCGCACCATCTGGATGGCGAGGTCGGCCAGGACGGCGTGCAGGCCCGCCTCGATGGCGGTGTTGGAGGGTGGGGTCACGGCGGTGCCGCCGGCCAGGAACACGATGGTGTCGTTGGTGCTGATGACCCCGTCGACGCTGACCCGGTTGAACGTCGCGTCGACCGCACGCCGGAGCATCCCGTCGGCGACGAGCGGGTCCAGCGGGGCGTCGGTGGTGACGACGGCGAGCATCGTGGCAAGGGACGGGGCGATCATCCCCGACCCCTTGCACATGCCGCCGATGGTGGCCGAGCCGCCCTCGTCGTCGGTGACGTGGACCGCCGACTCCTTGCTGACCAGGTCGGTCGTCATGATGGCTTCGGCCGCGTCCAGCCCGCCGTTGGGGTCGGCCGCGGCGACCAGGGGGGCGATGCCGTCGAGGTAGGGCTGCGCGGGGATGGGCTCACCGATCACGCCGGTGGAGCACAGCAGGACCTCCTCGGGGTCGCAGCCGAGCGCCTCGGCGGTTGCCGCGGCGGCGTCGCGGGCCAGCTGGAGTCCCTCGGGGCCGCAGCACACGTTGGCGCTGCCGCTGTTGAGGACGACCGCCCGGGCACGTCCGCCGGTGGCGAGCAGGTGTTCGCGGGACACGGTGACGGGCGCCGCCTGGATCCGGTTGGCCGTGAAGACGGCGGTGGCCGTTGCCACGTCGTCGGCGACGACGATGGCCATGTCGGGCCGGCCGCTGCCCTTCAGGCCGGCGGTGATGCCACCCGCGGCGAAGCCCCACGGGGCGGTCACGCCGTCGTCGAGCGGCATGATCTGGTGGACGGGTTCGTCCTGCTCGTCGATGGGCTGGTCGGTGGGGTCGGGGCTCACGGGTAGACCGCCATGGTGGGCAGGCCGGCGGCCTCGGGCAGGCCGAGGGCGACGTTGGCGGCCTGGACGGCCTGTCCCGCGGCGCCCTTGGTCAGGTTGTCGATCGCGCAGGACACGGTGACCCGGCCGGTGCGCGGGTCGACGGCGGCGCCGACGTGGGCGGTGTTGGCGCCGACGACGTGGGTCGACTCGGGCCAGCCGTCGACGACGGTCACGAAGGGTTCGGCGTCGTAGGCGTCGTGGAAGGCCGCCAGCACGGCGTCGGCGTTGCCGGCGTCAAGCATCTGGGCGTTGAGGGTGACGACCATGCCGCGGACCTGCGGGACGAGGTGCGGGGTGAAGCTGACGGGATGGTCGGCGCCGGTGAGGGCGCTCCACTGCTGCTCGATCTCGGGGGTGTGCCGATGGGTCGGCGCGCCGTAGGCAGCGGTGTTGGCGGTGGCGTGCGAGACGTGGAGGGTGTCGCGCAGGCCACGTCCGGCACCGCTGGTCCCGGACATGCCGACGATGGTGAGCGTCGCAGGGTCGACCAGCCCGGCGAGGGGCTTGAGGCCCAGCAGGGTGGCGGTCGGGTAGCAGCCCGGGCCGGCGACGAGGTCGGCGCCGGCGATGGCGTCGCGGTTCAGCTCCGGCAGGCCGTAGACGGCGGGTGTCAGCTCGGGAGCGGTGTGGTCCATGCGGTACCACTCCTCGAACACCTCCGCGGGCAGCCGGAAGGCGCCGGACAGGTCGACGACCGTCGTGCCCTGCGCCAGCAGCGGCGGCGCCAGCTCCATCGACACGGCGTGCGGGGTGGCGAGGAACACCAGGTCGCAGCCCTCGAGCGCCTCGGGGGTCGAGGGCGCGAGGGTGCCGGAGGCGTTGAGGTGGGGGAAGACCGCCGAGAGGTCCTCGCCTGCGCGCGAACCGGCCGCGATGGTGCGAACCTTCAGGGTGGGATGTCCCGCGAGCAGCCGCAGCAGCTCGCCACCTCCGTAGCCGGATCCACCGACGATGCCTGTATCCATTCCGACAGTGTGCATGGATATGCATCACGTATGCAATACGTCGGGGTGGCCGTTCGACCGGGCGGGGCCGGCGCACGTCGTCGGGGCGGTCGTGCCGGTACGCTCCCGCGCCATGCGGACCCGTGTCGAGATCGTCCAGGATCGGTTGCAGCGTCGTCTCGGGCGGGCCACCGGCCCCGGCCCCGTGCTGGCCGACGACGACCCCGTCGTGGAGGGCTCCAGCCTGACCGTCGCGCGAGCCCGTGACCTGCTGATCGACATGCTGACGTCCCGGTCCCTCGACGTGGCCGCCCGGCGCCTGAAGGCCAGCGGGCAGTCCTACTACACGATCTCCTCGGCGGGCCACGAGGCCAACGCCGTCATCGGCGCGCTGACCCGGCCGACCGACCCGGCGTTCCTGCACTACCGCTCCGGCGGGTTCGTCATGGCCCGGTCGCGCCAGATCGCCGATGTCGACCCGATCCGCGACACGATCCGGTCCTTCACCGCCGCGGCATCGGATCCGATCGCCGAGGGCCGCCACAAGGTATGGGGGTCCGTGGCCGGCTGGATCCCGCCGCAGACCTCGACCATCGCCAGCCACCTGCCCAAGGCGGTCGGGACGGCGTTCGCCATCGAGCGGGCCCGTCGCCTCGGCTACGCGCTGGACGTGCCCGACGACGCGATCGTCGTGTGCTCCTACGGGGACGCCTCGGCCAACCACGCCTCGGCCCTGGCGGGCATCAACGCCGCCCGGTACAGCCAGCGGCGGGGAGCACGGGCGCCGGTCGTCTTCGTCTGCGAGGACAACGGGCTGGGGATCAGCGTCGACACGCCGCGGCGATGGATCCACTCCAGCTTCTCGGGCCTGCCCCACCTGAAGTACGTCCCGGCCGAGGGAGACATCGACCAGGTCTGGGCGGCGGTGGAGGAGGCCGTCGACCACTGCCGTCGCACCCGTGGGCCGGTGCTGCTGCACCTCAAGACCGTCCGGCTGTGGGGCCACGCGGGCTCCGACGTCGAGGCCACGTACCGCACGCTGCCCGAGATCGAGACCGACGAGGAACGCGACCCGATCGCCCTGGCCGGCGAACGGCTGGCCGCGCTGGGCGCCACCGACGGCGACGGGATGGCGCTGCTGGCCGCCGAGGTCGACGAACGGGTCCAGCGAGCCGCCGACGTGCTGGCCGGCGGGGCCACCCTGCCCGACCGCGCCGCCGTGATGGCCCCGCTGGCACCGTGGCATCCCGACGAGGTGGCAGCCGACGCCGTCGGCGCCCTGCCCGACGACGAGCGCCGTGCCGCGCTGGGCGACGACCTGCCCGAGCACGCCACCGCCCCGGCCCGCCGCACCATGGCCGCCCACATCAACGCCGCCCTCCACGACGAGCTCGCCCGCCGGCCCGAAGCGCTGGTCTTCGGCGAGGACGTCGGCCGCAAGGGCGGCGTGTACCACGTGACCGCGGGCCTCCAGGAGCGGTTCGGGCGGGACCGGGTCTTCGACACCCTGCTGGACGAGACGACCATCCTCGGGGTGGCGCAGGGTGCGGCGCTGCTGGGCTTCCTGCCCGTCCCGGAGATCCAGTACCTGGCCTACGTGCACAACGCGCTCGACCAGATCCGGGGCGAGGCCGCGTCGTTGTCGTTCTTCTCCGCCGGGCAGTACACCAACCCGATGGTGGTCCGCATCGCCGGGCTCGCCTACCAGAAGGGCTTCGGCGGCCACTTCCACAACGACAACTCCATCGGCGCGCTGCGCGACATCCCGGGCCTGGCGATCGCCTGCCCGAGCCGCGGAGACGAGGCCGCCCGCCTGCTGCGGACCGCCATGGCGATGGCGGCCATCGACGGCCGGGTCGTGGCGTTCCTCGAGCCGATCGCGCTGTACCACGAGAAGGACCTGCACGAACCCGGCGACGGCGAGTGGCTGTTCGACTACCCCGCACCGGGTTCGGACCCCCTGCTGCCGGGCGACGTCGGGATCCACGACCCGCCCGGTGAGGCCGAGCCGACCATGCTGATCGTCAGCTACGCCAACGGCCTGCGCATGTCGTTGCAGGCCGCGCGGCTGCTGGCCGACCAGGGCGTCGCCGCCCGCGTGCTGGACCTGCGCTGGCTGAGCCCCCTCCCGCTGGAGGCCGTCGCCCGCCAAGCCGAGGCCTGCGGCCGGCTGCTGGTCGTCGACGAGTGCCGCGCCACGGCCGGCGGGGTGGCCGATGCGCTGCTGGCCGGCACGATCGAGCGGGGCGTCACGGTGCCCATGTCGACGGTGCGGGCAGCCGACTCGTTCGTGCCGTTGGGCCCGGCCGCCGACACCGTCCTGGTCGACACCGGCCAGGTCGTCGCCGCCGCCCTGGACCTGGCTGCCCGCTGACCCCGACCGCCCGCTGACCCGGCGGCCCGCCGACCCCGACCGCCCGCCGACCCCGGCGGCCCGCTGACCCCGGCCCGGGGGGGTCGACTGCGCCGCCCCCTGCTGGCGCGATCGGGGCCGGCGTCGGCCATGCGCGACGCAGGCCCCGATCGTGCCGAAAAGCGCCGACGACGCCGGGGGGAGCCAGCGTCGTCGTCTCGGTGTGTCAGGGGCCGTACGGTGTCGAGTGCTCGAGGGCGACCCGGGACGGTTCGGCATGACGTCCTGTGGTGGTGCCCGCTGATCGGCGGGCACTCGGGGTGCTAGGCGGCGACCGGCACCTCGGCCACGTCGTCGACCAGCAGCAGGTGGGCGGCGTAGCCGACGCGCTCCTGCCAGTTCATGTCGGTGGCGGCGGCCACCAGGGCCGTGACGCCGTCCAGGCGCCGGTCGCTCGGGTCGATCCCGAGCATCTGCGCGGCGGCGCGGACGGGGGCGGCCTCGTGCATCCCTTCGTCCCACTGGGCGGCAAGGACGAGCTGGGACACGAGCTGTTCGGTCGTCATCTCGTTGGTCATCGTGGTCCCCTTGAATGGTGTGGTGTGCCCGCGGTTCGGGCCGGTCTCGGGGTGAACCCGTGTACGCGGCCCACCCTTCCCCTCGAGACGCGTTTCAACCGTCCCGGGTTCCCTTTCGTAATGATCTTTACTACCGCTTTGCCGGAGGCCGACGGGACCGTGCCCTTCCGTCGTAGGCTGCCGACCATGGTGCGCTTCGACGACGAGCCGACGACTGCCGTCCAGCTGGACATCCCGGCGACGCCGGAGGCCATCTGGCCGATCGTGACCGACATCACGCTGCCGGTGGACCACAGCCCCGAGCTGCAGCGAGTCGAGTGGGTGGACGGACACGCCGAACCCGCCGTGGGCGCCCGGTTCGACGGCCACAACCGTCGCGGCGACCTGGCCTGGACGGCCCGCTGCGTGATCACCGAGCTGGACCCCCCGCGCCGCTTCACGTGGGTCCCCGGCCACGACAGCGAACACGGGGCCTACTCCGCCTTCGGGTTCGAGCTCTCCCCCTCCGACGACGGGACGACGGTCACGCAATGGGTGCGGCTGGGACCGGGCCGCTCCGGTCTCACGTGGGCGATCAGGCAGAACCCCGACCAGGAGGAGCAGATCATCGAGGGCCGCCTCGCCGCCTTCCGCGAGTCGATGACCCGCAACCTGGAGGAGGTTCGCCGTCGCGCCGTCGACGCGGCGGGCCCCACCCCCGGCGCAGCGCCGCGGGGGCGTCGGCGGGGACGGCCGGCGACCGCGGCGGCACGGGGGCCACGCGCCGATAGGGCGCACCCAGCGGGGGCCGAGGGTCCTCCTCCCCCTTGTTGGGCCACAGCGACATGGCCCGTTCCGTCATCGCCGTGATCGACAACGACGGGTTCACCCCGAGGTTGGCGGTGATGGCCGCGCCGTCGCAGACGTGGATGCCCTCGTGCCCGTACAGGCGGTGGTACGGATCGATCACGCCGGTCTCGGGTGAGTCGCCGATCGGCGCGCCGCCGATGATGTGTGCGGTGGTGGGCACGTTGAGCGTCGCCTCGAAGATCGACCCGACCGCGGTGCCGCCCATCTCCTCCGCACCGATCCTGGCCGCCTCGTTCGCCGCGGGGATCCACGTCGGGTTCGGTGACCCGTGACCCTGCTCGGTGGACAGGAACGACCCGAACGGGGTGCGCTTGCGGATCGTCTGCAGGGAGTTGTCGAGGGACTGCATGACCAGCAGCGCGACGGTGCGCTCGGGCCAGCGGGTCTGGAAGAGGTTGCGGAAGAACTCCCCCGGGCGTGTCAGCAGCATCAGGAGGAAGCGGAGGGGGCGGGGGATGGCGCCACCACCGTCGACCATGGGTGCGGTGATGCCGCGCATGGCGTCGCTGCCCTTGCCGTAGCGGACGTTCTCGATGTGGGTGTGCTCGTCGACGTGGATGGACGCGGTGATCGCCACGCCCCTGGAGTAGTCGACGCCGTCGGTCCCGGCGCTGGCGGCGACGATCGCCTCGGAGTTGGTGCGGGTCAGGCTGCCCAAGCGGGGCGAGATGTGGTCCAGCGGCCCATCCTCTGCGAAGCGATGCAGCAGCTTCTGGGTGCCCAGCGACCCGGCCGAGAAGATGACCTGGTCGGCCCGGATGACGGTCCGTTCGGGGGTCCGCCACAGCGGCGTCCCGGGCGTCTCGGCCAGCAGCGCCCATCGCCCGTCGCTGGCGCGCCGCATGTCGACCACGCGGCGTTCGGGCACGACCCGCGCGCCCTGCTTCTCGGCCAGGTACAGGTAATTGTGGTCCAGGGAGTTCTTGGCGTTGTGCCGGCAGCCGACCATGCAGTTGCCGCACCTGATGCAGCCGGTGCGGGTAGGGCCGACACCGCCGAAGTAGGGGTCCTCGACGGTCCTGCCGGGTGTGCCGAACCAGACGCCCACGTCGGTCTTGTGGAAGGTGTCCTCCACCCCCATGCGCCGGCCGATGGACAGCAGCAGGTCGTCGGCCGGCGAGTGGAAGGGCACTTGGTTCACGCCCAGCATCCGCTTGGCCTGGTCGTAGTGGGCGGCCAGCTCGTCACGCCAGTCGGTGATGTGGCCCCACGCCCGGTCGGTCCAGTAGTGCTCCAGCGGTTCGTAGAGGGTGTTGGCGTAGATGACCGAGCCACCGCCGACGGCCGCGCCCGACAGGATGAAGACGTCCTTCAGCAGCGTCATGCGCTGGGCGCCCCGCATGCCGAGCCGGGGGAACCAGAAGAACTTGTCGACCCGTCGGTTCGTGGTCGGCAGCGTCTCGGCGGTCCAGCGGCGCCCCTCCTCCACCACCGTCACGTCGTAGCCCTTCTCGGTCAGGCGGAGGGCAGAAACGCTGCCCCCGAACCCGGAGCCGATGATCGCCACGTCGGTCTCGATCGTGTCGATGCGGTCGGTGTGCGTTCGCGCCATCGGTGCCCTCCGGCTCGGTCGGTTAACGGCGTTAAGTCAACACTCTTGCACGTCTCGGGCAGCGGCGCGAACGCCATCGACCCGTGGGTCGGTCAGGCGAACGCCGCCACCAGGGGGGCCAGCTCGGCCACCCGTTCCGGGGTGGTGACCGGCAGGTTGATGATGGCGGTGTGGACGCCGACGTCGGCGTAGGCGCGGAACCGGCCGATCTGGTCCTCGATCGTGCCGGCGCCGAGGGACTCCGCGGTGGTCTCGGGCGCGCGGTCGGGGCGGGTCAGCTCGGCGACCCGACCGGCCAGCGTGTCGGCGTCGGGTGCGGCCAGGACCGTCCCGAGGGTGGTGACCTCGATGTCGTCGAACGGACGGTCGACGTCGGCGCAGTGGCCGCGCAGCACCTCCAGCTTGCGGGCCACCGTCTCGGGGTCCCCGAAGAGGTTGCAGGCGTCGGCGTGTTCGGCGACCAGCCGCAGGGTGGTTCGTTCACCGGACCCGCCGACCAGGATCGGCACCT